>JAVBYL010000066.1 GCA_030824035.1 Humidesulfovibrio sp. | reverse complement strand
TGCCCCAGGCCCCGCCGGGGGGCTTGCACCCCCCGGACCCGGCAGGCCACGGGCCAAGGCCCGTGGAGTTGGGCCGGAGGCTTTGGAACGATGCCGATGTTGGAGATCATCAGACGCGTCAGGACGAAATACGCGGAGTCACTTTTTCTGGCCGATGCCGGGCAAAGCCCAGTGGTGGTCAGAAACATGTGGGGGCCTGGGGGAAATCATTTCCCCCAGTGGGGTGCAGGGGCAAAGCCCCGCCCGCCGGAGGCCTTTCCTCTCTGCCTCTTTTCTCTTCCCGCTTCCGTCCGCTTTCCTTAGCGCCTGCGCACCTTGGGCACTTGGTCGTCGTCCGCCTCCTGGGGAATCTCGTCCCCGGGCTGCAAACGTGGCGCGCCCAGGATGGCGTCGGTTTTGCCCAGGTTGGCCAGGCGGGAGACGATGACTTCCGGGTTCGGATAGGTATCCTTGAGGCTCAGGAGCAGTTCGCGGGCCTTGGGCAGGTTCTTTTCCACCTCAAAGGCCTCGGCGAGCAAATAGGTGCTCATGATTTTCGTATCCTGGGGAGCCTTTTCCATGGCCAAGATTTCTTCGAGGATGGCGCGGGCCTTGGGCCAATTCGAATCCAGCACATAGGTTTGCGCCAACTCGTACATCACGCGGGACTTCAGTTCCGGGTCCTTGGCCTGGGCGATGGCCTGGGTCAGCAGGTCCACGGCGAGGTCGCGCTGGCCAAGGGCACGGCCGGAAACAGCCATGCGCAGCTGCGCCTGCACGGCCTTGGAGCTGTCGTCCCCGGCGGTGTCCAGGCAGCGGCCCCAGGCCTCCATGGCTTTTTTGCGCTGGCCTTGCTGCTCGTACAGCTCGCCCAGGCGGAACAGCAGGGGCCAGTTGGCCTCCGGGCGGGCGTTGTACTCCAGGGTGGCGGTTTCCAGCTGGGTGATGGCCTTGGCGGGGTCACCCTTGACGGCGGTGTTGATTTCCACCAGCCGCGTCCAGGCCTCCAGGCGGTGCTTGCCCTGCGGATCAGCCTGAAGGTAGCGCTCGTAGGCGGTTTCCGCCTCCAGGTAATATCCGGCGTTGTAGGCATCGCGGGCGATGGTCAAATCCAGGGCCGACCCCTCGGAGGCGCCCTGGCCGCAGCCGCCGGCAAAAGCCAGCAGCAGGACCAGGACACACCCGAGGATCGCCGTATTATTTTTCGTCAGCGTCATGCGCCGACTCCCTTGCGGTGGTTATGCCTCATCCTGGGTATCGGGAGCGTCGAGGTTGGTCACGTCCAACCCTTCCACATCGCCCACTTCCAGGCCCTGGCGCTGGAGCATGTCGAACCCGGCCACAACATCGCCGCTGTCCAGGCGCACCAGGCGCACGCCCTGGGTGGCGCGGCCAAGGTTCAGGCTCACCTGCTGCACCGGGAAGCGCACGATCTTGTTGGCGGAGGACAGCACCACCATCTGGTCGGTCTCGGCCACCATCACCGCGCCCACGACCTTGCCGGTCTTTTCCGTCACGCGCATGTTGATGATGCCTTTGCCGCCACGGGACTGGGCGCGGTACTGGTCAAGCGGGGTGCGCTTGCCGTAGCCCAGCTCGCTCACGGTAAGCACCTGCTCGCGGTCCGGGTCGCCGGTGACGACGCCGGCCATGACGCGGTCCTTGGCGCGCAGGGCTATGCCCTTGACGCCGGCGGCGGTGCGGCCCATGGGACGGACCTCCTCCACCGGGAAGCGGATGGCCGTGCCCAGCTCGGTGATGAGCAGCACGTTGGCCTCGTCCTTCACGTCGCACACCATCATCAGCTCGTCGCCTTCCTTGAGGGTGACGGCACGGATGCCGCTGGCGCGCGTGTTGGCGTACAGGGCGGCGCTGGTGCGCTTCACCATCCCCCGGCGGGTGACGAAGAGGAACTGGCGGTCTTCCACGAACTCGCGCAGGGTGATGGCCGTGGCGATGTTTTCGTCCTTGTCGAGCGGCACAAGGTTGGCGATGTGCGCGCCCTTGGCGTAGCGCCCGGCCTCGGGGATCTGGTGCGCCTTCATCAGGTACATGCGGCCGTGGTTGGTGAACAGCAGCAGGTACTGGTGGTTGCTGGTGAGCAGGAAGGTGTGCACGAAGTCGCCATCGCCGGTGGAAACACCCGCGATGCCCTTTCCGCCACGCTTTTGCTGCTGGTAGTTGGACATGTTGGTGCGCTTGATGTAGCCGCGGCGCGACAGGGTGATGACGGCCTCGTCGTCGGGGATGAGATCCTCGATGGCGATGTCCGTGGCTTCCTCGGCAACGATCTGCGTCTTGCGGGGCGAGGCGTAGCCGTCGCGCACCTCGATCAGCTCGTCGCGGATGACGCCCTTGAGCACAGCCTCGTCGGCCAGGATGCTCTTGAAGTAGGCAATGCGCCTCAGCAGCTCGGCGTATTCCTCAAGCAGCTTCTCGCGCTCCATGTTGGTCAGGCGCTGCAGGCGCATGTCCAAAATGGCCTGGGCCTGGATCTCGGAGAGCTCGAAGCGCTCCATGAGGCCAGCCTTGGCCTCCACGGCGGACTTGCTGGCGCGGATGAGCGCCACGACCTCGTCGATGTGGTCCAGGGCGATCTTGAGGCCTTCCAGGATGTGGGCGCGGGCCTCACTCTTGTCCAGGTCGTACTGGGTGCGGCGGATGATGACCTCGCGCCGGTGCTCCAGGAAGTAGGCCAGGATCTGCTTGACGTTGAGCAGCATGGGCCGGTTGCCCACCACGGCCATCATGTTGATGCCGAAGGAGCTTTCCAGCGGGGTGTACTTGTACAGGGCGTTGATGACGATGTCGGGGATGGCGCCGCGCTTGAGCTCCAGCACGATGCGGATGCCCTTGCGGTCGGACTCGTCGCGCAGGTCGACCACGCCCTCGATCTTCTTGTCGTTGACGAGCACGGCGATCTTTTCCACCAGGCTCGACTTGTTCAGCGCATAAGGAATCTCGGTGATGACGACATTTTCCTTGCCGCCCTTCTTGGCTTCCTCAACATTCACCACGCCGCGCATCTTGATGCTGCCGCGCCCTGTGAGGTAGGCGTCCGCCAGGCCGCGCCCGGTGTACACCATGCCGCCGGTGGGGAAGTCCGGGCCCTTGATCATAGGCAGCAGGTCGCGCGGGCCGCAGTTGGGGTTGTCCAGCACATGGAGGGTGGCCTCGATGAGCTCGCCCAGGTTGTGCGGCGGAATGTTGGTGGCCATGCCGACGGCGATGCCCGAGGTGCCGTTCAAAAGCAGGTTGGGCACCTTGGCCGGCATCACCGAGGGCTCTTCCAGGGTGTTGTCGTAGTTGGGGCGGAAGTCGACGGTGTTCTTTTCGATATCGCCCAAGAACTCGCTGGCGAGCTTGGACATGCGCACTTCGGTGTAACGCATGGCTGCCGCGGAGTCGCCGTCGATGGAACCGAAGTTGCCCTGCCCGTCCACCAGCGTGTCGCGCATGGAGAACTGCTGCGCCATGCGCACCAGGGCGTCGTACACAGCGGTATCGCCGTGCGGGTGGTATTTGCCGATGACGTCGCCGACAACGCGGGCCGATTTCTTGTAGGCGCGGTTGTAGGCGTTGCCCAGCTCGTGCATGGCGAACAGGATGCGCCGGTGCACGGGCTTGAGGCCGTCGCGCACATCGGGAATGGCGCGGCCGACGATGACCGAGAGCGAATACTCCAGATAGGACTTCTGCATCTCGCGTTCAATGGTGACGTTCTGACTCACGTATATCCTCCGTATAGGGCGGTCCGGGTGGAAGCGGGGGGCGCGGCCGCGGGGCCGAGGCCTGGCCTCTTTGCGCTTTCCCCCTTCGCCGGGGGACCCGAGGCTCCAGACCCTCCCGAGGGGGAGGAAGGGGCGCAGGCTCGGGTCAACTGCAATGATCTACAAGAAACTCCAACAACCCGGGATTTCCAGGCAACCCCGACACGCGCGAGGGCCCTTGGGCATGGATGCGGGGCAACGTTCGCCCCAGTTCCCCAGCCCGCTCCCAGGCGCTAAATATCCAAGTCTTCCACGGCCATGGCGTTGCGTTCGATGAACTCGCGGCGCGGGGTGACGCTGTCGCCCATGAGCTCGCCGAAGATGCGGTCGGCCTCCTCGGCGTCGTCCACCTTCACCTGCAGCAGGGTGCGCTTATCCGGGTCCATTGTGGTTTCCCACAACTGCTCGGGGTTCATTTCGCCCAGGCCCTTGTACCGCTGCACGGTGTAACCCTTGTGCGACTCGTCGAGCACCGTGGACAGCAGGTTGAAGAACCCGCTGACGCGCATCTCGGCGCCCTCTGCGCGGGTGAGGGTGAAGTCTTCGCAGCCGCAGTCGGCTATAAGCTGCAGGTACAGCTCGTGGGCCTTGCGGTAGGTCTTGGAGGCAAAGAAGTCCACGGCCAGGCGGGTGCGGTGGCCGTTGGCGCTGGTGAACACCAGGAAGATGCGGCGCTCGCTCTCGTCCTCCTCCACATCCAGCACGGCCTTGAACCCGGCGGCAATGGCCGGGCCCACCAGCTCCTCCAGGGGCCGCGCGGCGGCCTCCAGCAGAGGCTGCAACGGGTTCTCCACGGGATCGCCGTTCTCGTCGGTCTCGCCGTCTTCCCCGGCCATCTCGGCCAGAGCCGCGGAGGTGAAGTCCTGCGGGGTGACGTGCTCGGCGTGGGTCAGCGCCAGGAACAGCGCCTCCTCGATGCCCATGTGCATGGCCTCGCGCACGCGGTCCTTCATCTGCCGGATGGCGTCGAGCAGCTTGCGCAGCTCCTTGCCGGTGAACTGGCGCGGCTCGATGCCATCTCCACCCACGGTGCGGGCGGTGAGGGCCTTCTCCGCCTGGGACAGCAGGAAGGCGTGCAGCTCCTTCTCGTCCTTGATGTATTTTTCGAACTTGCCCTTGTGCGCGCGGAACAGCGGCGGCTGGGCGATGTAGATGTTGCCCCGGTCGATGAGCTCCCGGTACTGGCGGAAGAAGAACGTGAGCAGCAGGGTGCGAATGTGGCTGCCGTCCACGTCTGCGTCGGTCATGATGACGATCTTGTGGTAGCGCAGGCGGTCGAAGTCCGGCCCGTGCTCGTCCTCCAGGCCGTTACCCGGCACGCCCACGCCCATGGCGGTGATGAGCGCGCGGATTTCCTTGTTGCCCAGCATCTTGTCGTAGCGGGTCTTCTCCACGTTCAGAATCTTGCCGCGCAGGGGCAAAATGGCCTGGATGCGCGGGTTGCGGCCCTGTTTGGCCGAACCGCCTGCGGAGTCGCCCTCGACGATGAAGATTTCAGACTCGACGGGGTCCTTGCTTTGGCAGTCGGCCAGCTTGCCTGGCAGGGCGTTGTCAGAAAGCGCGCCCTTGCGCCGGACGAGATCGCGGGCCTTGCGCGCGGCCTCGCGGGCGCGGGCGGCGTCCACCACCTTCTCGATGATGGCCTTGGCCTCCTTGGGGTTCTCCTCAAGGAACATGGACAGTTTCTCGTACACCAGGCCGCTGACCAGGCCCGCCACCTCGGAGTTGCCGAGCTTGGTCTTGGTCTGGCCCTCGAACTGGGGCATGGGCAGCTTGACGCTGATGACCGCGGTGAGGCCCTCGCGCACGTCGTCGCCGGAGAGCTTTTCCTTGATTTTCTTGGCCAGGTCGCTCTTTTGCACATAGGTGTTCAGGGCGCGGGTGAGGGCGGTTTTGAAGCCCGCCAGGTGCGTGCCGCCCTCAACGGTGCGGATGTTGTTGGCGAAGGTGAGGACGTTTTCCTTGTAGCCGTTGTTGTACTGGAGCGCGAACTCGGTCACCACCGTGCCATGCCCGCCGGAGTCGGCGTCGCCGATGCCGTAGATCATGTCGTGCACAGTGGACTGGCCCTGGTTCATGTCCTCCACAAAGCTGCGCAGGCCGCCTTCGAACTTGAAGTTGTCCTTGTCGCCGGTGCGCTCGTCCAAGAACTCGATTTCCAGGCCACGGTTGAGGTAGGCCAGCTCCATGAACCGCTTGCGGAGGATGGGGTATTCCAGCTGGTTGGTCTCAAAAATTTCATCGTCCGGCTTGAAGCGTATCTTCGTGCCGGTGCCGGTGGCCTCGCCGATGTCCTCCACCGGGCCGGTGGGCACGCCGCGCTCATAAACCTGGCGGTAAGCCCTGCCAGCGCGCTTCACCGTGGCGGTAAGCACCTCGGACAGCGCGTTGACCACGGAGACGCCGACGCCGTGCAGACCGCCGGAGACCTTGTAGGCATCGTTGTCGAACTTGCCGCCCGCGTGCAGGATGGTCATGACGACTTCCAGGGCCGTCTTCTTCTCCTTGGGGTGCATGTCGACGGGGATGCCGCGGCCGTTGTCGGAAACGGTGACGGAGTTGTCCATGTGCAGGGTGACTTTGGCCTTGGTGCAGTGCCCGGCCATGGCTTCGTCGATGGCGTTGTCCACCACCTCGTACACCAAGTGGTGCAGGCCGCGCACATCGGTGGAGCCGATGTACATGGCCGGACGTTTGCGAACTGCGGAAAGGCCTTCCAGTACAGTGATGCTGTCCGCTGTGTAGGCAGCGGCGTTCTTTTCTTTCTCGGTCATGTTAGGCATTTTCCTCGGCGTAGTAGGTCTCTTCCTGGATCATCATGGGCATTATGATGACATCGTAGTTCGGATCCACAGCTCCGGCGATGCCGCAGGGGGCCTCCGCGCCGGTCAAGGTGAAGCTCACCTCATCGGAACTGAAGTGCGAGAGGATCTCCACCAGGTTCTTGGTGGGGAAGGCGATGCGCTGCAGGTCGCCCTGGAAGGTGGCGGGCAGGCTCTCGGTGGCCGTGCCCACATCCTGGCCCTGGCTGTATAACACAACCTCACCCGGGCTGAACAGGAAGTACGTGCAGCGGTTGCTGTCAGTATTGAAGATGCCGATGCGCTCCAGCGAATCCATGAGCTCGCCCCGGTTCAAGGTGAGCCTGGAGCTGGCCGGGTCCTTCAACTTCGACAGGAAGCCCTGGTAGTTCGGATACTGGTAGAAGGAGAGCGGCAGGCTGAAGGTCTCGCGGTGGTCGCCGGTGCGCAGGAACAGGCGCTTCTCGCCCAGGGCCATCTCGATCTCATCGGCGCCGAGCCATTTTTTAAGCTCCGCCAGGTACTTGCGCTGAATAAGCGCGCCCTCGGCCGGAAGCAGGTTGTAAATGTCGTCGTTCACAAAGGTGAACATGGCGAACTGGTGGCCGTTGAGGCCGCAAACCTCCACGTGGCGGTTGCCAGCGCCGTCGTCCACCGGCTTCAGCGACAGGCAGGCGATGGCCTCCATGCTGTCTTCCTCGCTGATGCAGAAGGCCAGGCGCTCGATGATCTCGTGCAGGAAGTCCCCGCTCCAGAACACGGTCTCCCCGGCGGGAAATTCGCTGAAGGGCTGGAACCACTCGGCCTCGTTGGCGGGCAGCTTGTACTTGCGGCTGCCCTGCTCCACCAGCACGTTCTTGCTCTCGGCATCGGTCTTGATGGTCAGCTCGCCCGCAGGCAGCTTGCGCACCAGCTCATAAAAGGCGCGGCCCTGCACACCGGCGCGGCCCGTGGCCTCCACCTTGGCCGGGTACTCGCCGGAAAACTCCAGGCTCGAGTCCGTGGACATGATTTTGAGACTGCCGTCCACGGCTTCCAACCAGATGCTGCGCAAAAAGGCGGCGCCGGTCTTGGCTGGGATGATGCCCGCGGACTTCTGCAAGCCTTCAATGATTTCGTCTCTAATCACTTTAACAAACATATTCTTCTCCTTGATGGCTTCTATTAGTGCCGCCACAATGTTCGCAACTGCAATAACAGGCTGTCTTCATATACTTTTTTAGGAACATTCGTTGTTGTCTCACAGGAACAGCCTGGTGTTTCACGCACGCTTGGAACATGCCTAACCCGGTTGTCGACATTTGAGCTTCAAATCTTTCAACAGCTGTTTCATAACCTTGTCATCAGTCTGTATGTCCTGAATTTTCTTAACGGAATAGATGACCGTGCTGTGGTCCTTGCCGCCAAAGGCCCGGCCCAGCGCGGGGTAGGAAAGGCCCAAAAGTTGCCGGCACAGAAACATGGACACCTGGCGCGCCAGGGCGATGTTCTGCCGCCTGTCCTCGCCAAGGACTTCCTTCTGGCTCACCTGATAGTGCTCGCACACCACCGAGATGATGACCTCCGCGCTGATGGCGGGCTGGTCGCGCTCCTCGGTGTTCATGATGATCTGCTCGAAGTCCCGGGCGGAGATGTCTTTGCGCACCAATTCGCGGAAGGCCACCATTTTGACCATGATGCCGCCCAGGGCGCGGAAATTTTGGAAGCGCTGCGCCAGGGTCAGTATCTGCTCCTTGGACAGCGGCAGCTTTTTGGCGCGCACGCGCTCGTGCACAAACTGGGCGCGCACCTCCAGGTCCGGCTGCTTCAGGCTCACCACCAGGCCGCCCTCCAGCCGGGAGCGCAGGTTGGGAATAAGCTCCTCGTGCGCGGCGATGCGGTCGGCGCAGGTGAACACCATCTGCTTGCCCTGGTCCTGGAACACGTTGAACATGACCAGGAGCTCCTGCTGCAGGGCCGGGTCTCCGGCCAGCCAGTGGATGTCGTCGACCAGGAGGAACTGGTGGCCGGAAACATACTGGCGCGCGGCCAGGGCGTCGGCGGCGTCGCCGTGCAGCAGCAGATCCTTGAGCCCCTCGCCCGTGGTGGCCAGGATGCTGCCCGCCGGGTGGCGCTTGGAAATATCGTTGGCGATGGCCTTCATCAGGTGGCTTTTGCCGGAGCCGGACTTGCCGCAAATGACGAAGGGGTTGAACTGGGCGTCGTCGCCCCGGGCCACCTGGCGCGCCGTTTCCAGGGGGAAGAAATTTTTGGAGTTGGTCAGAAAGCTGTCGAAGTTGAACTGCGGGTCAAAGGGGAAGGCCAGGCGCTTGCTGGACAGGCCGCCGCGCTGCGTGGGCCTGTGGGCCGTGCCGGAAACCCCTCTGCCGTCGTTGCCGGCGCTTTTCCCATAGCCTTTGGCCAGCATGCCGCCAGAACCAGCGCCGTCGCCCTCAAGGGTCTGCTGCGGGGTATTCCCGCCGCTTCCGTCGCCGCCTGGGCCGTTCCCGTTGCTGTTTTCAACGCCGGGATTCCCAGGCTTGCCGCCAGCAAGGTAGCGCACGTCGCAGGAGGTGCCCAGAAAGCGTTGCAGTTCGGCCTCGAAGCGGTCCTGCATGCGTCCGGCGAACCACTGGGCGAAGAAGGTGTGCGGAAAGCGCACGCGCACCTCGCCAACTCCCCCGGAACGGTCAATGTCCAGGGGGTCGAACCAGCGTTTCAGCTCCTGCTCGGAGCAGGTGGCGGAGAGATGTTCACGCAGGGCTTTCTTCACCGGTCAAAAGTCCACTTTGGGGTTCCCTTGAGGTGTCTTGTTTCGACATCCGCAATTTGTGGAAAAATAAGGAGAATTCCTTGGGGCTGGCCGGGGGCCGCCGAGACTGTATCCGCAGAGCGTTCCATACCCCAAAATGTCCCCAATGCCAAGCAAATAGACCTCATCGGGCAGGCTCGAAAACCGTTGCCTTCCGGACCGTTTTGGGCCATGCTCCGGCACGCGGGAGCATGCGGACTTTTCCACAGTTTGTTCCCGCCGAGGAACACCTTGTGGAAAATTTCGGGCGCCTCGCCCGGAGGACGGTATGGACAAGAATAAGGGCGGCATCATCCTGCTGGTGAGCCCCAGGGACGTGAAGATTCGCAAGCGAATGCCGCGCCCCGGCGCCGTAATTGCTTCGCGGCGGGAAAAAGACTCCCGCCACCGCACGGACTACCTGGAGCAGGCCCGGCGCTGGGGTTGACCCCGAAACGGTTATATTTCATTCCATGGCCAGCGCGGCGCGCCGCAGGGCGCTATGCCCAGCCCGCAGCCTAGCCATATGATCAGCCAGATGACCAGCCATTGGAGGACCAGAATGGCCGAAAAAGCGAAAACCGCCAAGGCCCCGGCAAAGTCAGCCGCCAAAACGGCTGCCCAGTCCGGTCCGCTCAAGAACACCAAGACCATCGCCGAGATCAACGAGCGCATTAAAAAGGGCAAGGCCGTCGTCCTCACCGCCGAGGAGATGGTCGAGACCGTGAGGCGCCTGGGCAAGACCAAGGCCGCCCGCGAGGTCGACGTCGTCACCACAGGCACCTTCTCGCCCATGTGCTCCTCGGGCATGTTGTTCAACTTCGGGCAGGAGCCCCCGCTGATGAAGGCCAGCCAGGTGTGGCTGAACAACGTGCCCTGCTACGCCGGCCTGGCCGCCGTGGACGCCTACCTGGGCGCCACCGAGCCCTCGGCCGACGATCCGCTGAACAAGGTGTACCCCGGCCGCTTTGCCTACGGCGGCGGGCAGGTCATCGAGGACCTGCTGCGCGGCAAGCCCGTGCGCCTGCGCGCCAAGTCGTACGGAACCGACTGCTACCCGCGCAAGGACCTGGAGAAGGACGTTACCCTGGCCAGCCTGCCCTACGCGCAGCTTCTCAACCCTCGTAACTGCTATCAGAATTACAACTGCGCCGTGAATCTTTCCGGGCGCACCATCTATACATATATGGGACCGCTGAAGCCAAACGGCAGGAACGCCAACTTCGCCACCGCGGGCGAGCTCTCGCCGTTGTTCAACGATCCGTACCTGCGCACCATCGGCCTGGGCACGCGGATCTTCCTGGGCGGGGCCCAGGGTTGGGTCATCGGCGCGGGCACGCAGCATGTGGCCAAGCCGCCCCGCAACGAGCGCGGCATCCCGCTCACGGCCTCGGGCACGCTCATGCTCAAGGGCGACCTGAAGCAGATGGACCCCCGGTACATCCGCGGCGTGTCCATGGTGGGCTACGGCTGCTCGCTCAACGTGGGCGTGGGCATCCCCATCCCCATCCTCGACGAGGACCTGGCCTGGTACACCGGCGTTTCCAACGCGGACATCCAGATGCCCGTGCGCGACTACGGCTACGACTACCCCAATGGCGTGAACCGCATCCTGGGCCATGTGACCATGGAAGAGCTCATGAGCGGCGAGATAGACGTGAACGGGCGCAAAACGCCCACCGTGCCGGTGACGAGCTACACCATGTCGCAGGAGATAGCCCAAACGCTCAAGCAGTGGATCGAAGAGGGCAAGTTCCACCTCACCGAGGCGCAGGACACCATCCCGTCCATCTAGCAACCGAGGGGGGCCGCAAGGCCTCCCTTTTTTGTGCGGAGCCATCCGCCTTTGCCCAGAGCCTTCTGAATGGCCGGGACCCCACCGGCGCTGTTGCATCGCTGACGATTTCGGCTATGATGCGCCTCGGCGGAAGCCACGCCTCCTGATGCCAGGGCCCCAACAGGCCCGGCGACGAGAAGGGACGGCCACGCCACAACGTACAACCCCGGTCCCACCCATGCCCGAGATCTTCCGCGCGGCCCGCGTCGCGCCCATGACCCCCGGTCGTCCTCTGCTTGAGGACGGCGCGGTTGTTTGCGACGGCGACACCAGCGGCGTTGCCCGCACCATTTTGGCCGTGGGCCCCTACGCGCAGCTCTGCCGCGAGTTCTCCGGCCCCGTGCGCGACCTGGGCGATGTGGTGCTGGCCCCGGCGGTGTTCAACAGCCACACCCACCTGGAGATGGCCCACCTGGCGGGCAAGGTGACCTCCGGCCAGGGCTTTTTGGCCTGGGTGCGGAGCCTGACCTCCCAGCCGCTGTACGCGCCGGATGAAGGCCGCATCCAGCTGGAGCTGGCCCGGCTGGAGGCGCGGGGCACGGGCTTCGTGGCGGACATCAGCACCCGCAACGCCCCGGCCATGGCCGCCCTGCTCGCCCGGTCCGGCCACTTCCACGCCTCGTTCCAGGAGGCCATCGGCACAGTGGTGCCGGAGGACATAGGCAGCCTCATCCACCAGTTGCCGGACTCCGCCTGCGCGAGCGGCCGGGGCACGCTCTCCGCCGCCGGGCACGCGCTGTACAGCACCAGCGGCCCGCTCATGCGCGCTGCCAAGCAGGCCGCCAGCGCCCGCAACCTGCCCTTTTCCCTGCACCTGGCGGAGCACGCCGACGAGGACGCCATCCTGCTCACCGGCAAGAGCGCCTTCCTCGACCTGCTGCGGGAGCGCGGCTACCTGCTGGAATACGACGCTCCGGGCAAGCGCCCTGTGCCACAGGCGGCGGCCCTGGGCCTGTTGGACGAGCGCACCCTGGCCGTGCACTGCGTCACCGTGACGGACGAGGACATGGACCTGCTGGCGCAAAGCCGGGCCAGCGTGTGCCTGTGCCCGCGCAGCAACGAGTACATCGGCGTGGGGCAGGCCCCCGTGGGCGCGCTGCTGGTGCGCGGCGTCAACCTGTGCCTGGGCACAGACGGCCTGTGCTCCGTGGCCGACATGGACGTTTACGGCGAGCTGGCCTGGCTCAAGGCCCACGCCCTGCCGGAGCTTTCCCTGGTGGACGGCCTGGCGCTCATCACCTCCAACCCGGCGCGCTTTTTTTGCCTGGAGCAGCACCTGGGCAGCCTGGCCCCGGGCAGGCAGGCGCGGTTCTCCGTTGTGCCGCCGGAGCTTGCGGCCATGTTTTTGGGTTAGTTTTTGGCAAACGCCCTGATTTTCCAAAGCCCGGCGTAGGCCGGGGGAAACCAGTCCTGCCCCACCCGCACGCGCGCAGGGGGGCGGACGAAACGGCAGGGAGGGGGGTATCCCCATGCAGTGGAAACACAAGGACCTGCTCGACGTGTCCCAGTTCACCGAGGCCGAGGCCCGGCACGTTCTGTCCACGGCGGCGCATTTCCGCGAGATCAACAGCCGCCCGGTGAAAAAGGTGCCCACCCTCAAGGGCCGCAGCGTTGTGCTGTTCTTCGCCGAGCCGAGCACCCGCACCAAGACCAGCTTCGACATGGCGGGCAAGCGTCTTTCGGCGGATACCTTCAGCCTGGCCAAGAGCGGCTCCAGCCTGGTCAAGGGCGAAACCCTCAAGGACACCGCCCTCACCCTCCAGGCCATGAACCCGGACGGCATCGTCATCCGCCACGGCTCCAGCGGCGCGGCGCAGTTCCTGGCCGAGCGCCTGGAATGCAGCGTCATCAACGCCGGCGACGGCAGGCACGCCCATCCAACCCAGGCCCTGCTGGACGCGCTTACCCTCTCCCGCCGCTGGCATGGCGACTTCTCGGGCAAAACGGTGCTCATTTTGGGTGACATCGCCCACAGCCGCGTGGCCCGGTCCAATGTGCTGCTGCTGACGCTCTTGGGCGCCAACGTGCGCCTGTGCGCCCCCAGGACGCTTTTGCCGCCCCGGTTGGACACCTGGCCCGTCACGGTGTTCGGCGACCTCGCCAAGGCCGCCCAGGGCGCGGACGCGGTGATGTGCCTGCGCCTGCAGCTGGAGCGCCAGCAGGCGGGCCTGCTGCCGGACCTGCGGGAATACGCCCGCACCTTCGGCCTCAGCGCCCGGCACCTGCTTGATGCCGCCCCCGGCTGCTGCGTGCTGCACCCCGGCCCCATCAACCGTGGGGTGGAGATCGACTCCGACCTGGCCGACAGCGCCGAGAGCCGTATTCTGGAGCAGGTGGAAAACGGCGTGGCCGTGCGCATGGCCCTGCTCTTCCTGTACCTCACCCGCAAGTCGCCGGATGCCGCCGCGCCCGGCATGCCCGAATAGGAGGCCGCCATGCCCACGCAAGACAAAACCCCCAAGGCGAGGAAGATCGACCTGGCTGTGCGCGGCGCGCTGTGGTTTGGGTCCATTGGCAGCAAAAAGGCCAAGAAGGGCGGCCAGGCCGTGGATGTGTTCGTGGCGAGCGGCAAGATCGTGTCCCTTGCGCCCTCCGGCAGCCTGGACCTCAAGGCCGCCAAGGACATCGACGCGCGCGGGCTGGTGCTGCTGCCCAGCCTCACCGACGTGCACACCCACCTGCGCGAACCCGGCCAGGAGTACAAGGAGAGCATCGCCAGCGGGCTGAAGGCCGCGGCCTTTGGCGGTTTCGGCAACATCCTGTGCATGGCCAACACCAAGCCCGTCAACGACACCGCCGCCGTCACCGAGCTGATGCTGGACAAGGCCCGCGAGAGCTGGCCAAACGGTCCGCGTCTGTTCCCCATCGGCGCGCTCACCAAGGGGCTCAAGGGCCTGGAGCTGGCCCCCATGGCCGAGCTGGCCGCCTCCGGCTGCGCCGCCTTTTCCAACGATGGCCGCCCGGTGGAGAGCACCGAGATTTTCCGCCGCGCCCTGGAATACGCCCAAGACCTGGGCCGCATCGTCATCGACCACTGCGAAGACCCCTATCTGGCCCCCGCCGCGGGCATGAACGAGGGCGAGGTGTCCAGCCGCCTGGGCCTGCCCGCCCAGCCGGACATCGCCGAGGCCATCCAGGTGGCGCGGGATGTGCTGCTGGCCGAGTACCTGAACGTGCCCATCCACCTGGCCCACGTCTCCTGCGAGAAGAGCGCGGCCCTCATCCGCTTCGCCAAGGCCAGAGGGGTCGACGTGACCGCCGAGACCTGCCCGCATTACCTGTGCCTGACGGAAGACGAGACCGCTGGCTACAGCGCCGGGGCCAAGGTGAGCCCGCCCCTGCGCCCCAGGGCCGATGTGGAGGCCATGCTGGACGCCCTGGCCGACGGCACCATCGACATGCTGGCCACGGACCACGCGCCCCACGCCGCCCACGAGAAGGAGGTGGAGTTCGACCAGGCCCCCTGCGGCATTTCCGGGCTGGATACCGCCCTGGCCACCACCTGGGAGCTGGTGCGCACCGGCAAGCTGCCCTTTGACGCCTTCCTGCGCGCCTGGACCACCGCGCCTTGCGCCCGCTTCGGCCTGCCGGTGAACCGCTTCCTCCCCGGCGACCCGGCGGACATGGTGCTCTTCGACCAGGACCAGCAGTGGGTGGTGAGCGCGGAGACCATGCACAGCAAGAGCAAGAATACGCCGCTCTTGGGCCGCACCCTGCGCGGGAGGGTCCAAGCCCATTTCCTTGCGGGCAAATCCGTAGTATAGGGATTGCCACGCGGACCACCTGAGCTGTCCGCCCACTGTGAATCCCCCGCCCCGCCCCGCCTGACCGGGGGTTGGGGCAGCCATACGGAGGCTTGAGAATGAGCGACCCCTTCAAAGAGGCCGTGGCCCTGTGTAAGACCATCATGCGCAACGGCTATGACGCTTACGTCATCAATGCGCGCCTGCAAAAAGACATTTTGGCCGAGCAGAAGGCCGGCAAGGCCACGGACCTGGCCATGGATATCAGCACCGAGCTGGACTTCGACGGCTTGCGCCGCCTGTTCCCCAAGCTGGAGAAGTCCCCGGAGGAAGGCGTCCTCGGCTGCATCATGGAGGATGGTGTCCGCTTCTGCTTCCACCCCGCCGTGGTGGAAGATGGAGCCCACCCCGAGGAGTGCGTGGCGCGGCTGACCCCCCGCCTGCTGAAGCTGCTGCAGGAAAAGGGCGAGATTCCCCTTGCCGCCGCCTGCCCCTACCTGCCCCTGCCGCAGGACCAGGACCAGGGTCTCACCGGGTTCGACAAGGGCGCCATCTCCATCAAGGGCTTCCCCGACCAGACCCTGAAGCGCGACTACCTGCTGGCCGTGCGCGCCCTGCGCTTTGCCGCCAACCTGCATCTTCCCATCGAGCCCAACTCCTGGCTGGCCATCGTGCGCGGCGCGCGCCGCGTGCTGGACTACTGCCCCGTCACGGACATCATGGACGAGTGGCGCAAGGTGGAGGCCGAGAACATGCACGCCTTCGTGCAGCTGCTCTTCGAATGCCAGATCCTCCACGGCCTCATCCCGGAAATCGCCGCCCTGGCCCGTGTGCGCCAGATCAAGAGCCCCGAGGCTGGCGAGGAGACCGTCTTCGCGCATACCATCGACGTGATGCGCTACTACCCCGAGGTGCTGCCCTACGACTGGTACGGCACCCTGGCCTGCATGTTCCACGACGTGGGCAAGCTGTACACCGCAGAGTACTCCGACGGGCACTGGAGCTTTTTGCAGCACCACCGCGTGGGCGCCAAGGTGACACGCAAGATACTGAATCGCCTGCACTTCCCCAGCGAGGACATTGAGCTCATCTGCACCCTGGTGCGCGACCACATGCGCCCGCACTTCATGCTGACGGACAAGGGCGTGCGCAAGCTGCGCGCCATCGACGAATACCCGCGCATCCTGGAGATGGTCCGGGCCGACATCAAGGCCAAGAGCGGCTCCTACCGCGAGTTCAACCACATCCTGAAGATGCTGGAGCGTGCCGACATCCCCGAGGAGGCCCTGGAGCCGTTCCTCAATGGCCGCGACATCATGCAGACCACCGGCATGAACCCCGGCCCGTCCGTGGGCATCATCCGGGATGCGCTGCTCAAGGCCCAGATCGCGGGCGACGTCACCAACATCGACGAGGCCAAGCTGTTCGTCAGCCGCTTTGCCAAGGAAGAAAAGCTGCACTAGCCAGCCGACCCCCACAACGCAAAATGCCCGCCCGGAGTAGCGCTCCGGGCGGGCATTCGTCTTTCAAGCTTGCGAGGGGTAGGTGGAGGGCCCTGCCCTACTTGCTCATGCAGGCCATGTCGGCCATCAGCAGCTGCCTGGCCCGCGTGGGGCTCAGCTCCTTGCCGGTCCAGATGCGGAACTGCGCCAGGCCCTG
>JAVBYL010000395.1 GCA_030824035.1 Humidesulfovibrio sp. | reverse complement strand
TGTACCACGCCGTGGGCGACGTCTTGTGCCTGTTCCCGGAGCGGCCCCTCTTGCCGGAAGCGCTGGCGCGGCCAGCCGCGGCGGGGGAACCTCGCGGGTGTTTTTCCCGCGGTTTCGATCTCGATTTTGCCCAGGTGGGCGGCCTGCACGCCTCGCCCGGGCTGGTTCACACCGACACGGGCGCGCGGGTGGAGTTTTCCTCCCCCGAGCTGGCGGGCGCGGCCCGCACCTGTGCGGCGGTGCAGGGCAAACGCATCGCCGCCGTGGAGCACCTCCCCGTGGAGCACGACCAGTGCGCCGTGGTGCTGGAGGACGAGGATGGGCGCCTGCGCCTTGTGCTTCCCTCTCCCGCAGGAGATATGCCCTTTGGGGTGGTTCAGGGCGCCGTGCTGTATTCCTCCCAGGCGGCGGTCCACTTTTCCCTCCCGTTTTCCGCCCCGGCTGGGCCCTGGCTGCAGCTGGAGCTCCCCGCGCCTTCGCCCGGCGCCAGCCCCGTGGGCCTTTATGCCGCTGTGCTGCACCCCCTGACGGAATCCGGGGCCTACGACATCGGCCTGCCTTGCCCCCTGGGCGGCGAACTTTGGGCGCACAACGAGAAAGGGGCAGCAGTGAACCTGCGCACTGGCCGGGAGATCATGGGCAGGCAGGACTTCCCCGGAGTGTTCGAGGCGGACCGCTCCCTGGCCGTGTTCAGCCCTGCGGCGGTCCAGGATGTCGGCGTGGCCTTGCACGACCTCGCACTGTTCGAACTGGGCCGGGACGGCTCCGTGCATATTGAAAGCGAGCTGGATGTGCTGCGGTTCCGTGCCGCGCAGGCCTGCCTGGGCCAGGGGGGAGGGCTGCATGGCTGAGTCCGGAAAAAGTCGGGACATGGACGCCGCCGTGGAGTCGCTCGTCCAAGAATTTTGGGAGCTTCCCGGTCTGGAGGCCTCCGCCGCCGGGTTGGCCCGGCTGGAGGAGCTGGAGGCTCGGCGGGAAGATCTCGCCAGGAGCCTGGCAGCCGTTTGTGCGCGCGGCCGCTTGGTTTTGGACCTGCTGCACCAGAGGCATCAGGGCGCGGGCAGCATTGTGGCGGAGCACACCACCACCGTGGCTGACCGGCTCCAGGCGCGGAGGCTGGCCAGCCTTGCCGAGCTGGAGGAACGCCTGCCCGGAGTTCTGCGGCCCCTTGCCTGGGCCTGGGCCCTGGCCCTTGGGCGCGTGGAGGTGGCCTTGCGGCACCTGGAGGCGCTGCTGCGCATCGCGCCCTCGGACGCGCGGGCGCAGGAGGCCCTGTGCGCCATCGAGCAGGCGCGGCCGGAGCTGGCCCCCCTGGTGGGCACGCTTCGCAGCCGCTATGCCCTGGTGCAAAAGGCCGTGCTGCCGTTGCCTGGGGCGACGTATCTTTCCGACATGGCCTGCTCCCCGGCGGGCACGCTGTTCGTCACCGACTCCCGGGCGAACGCCATTCGGCTGCATGCCCAGGATGGAACGCTGCTGCGGCTGCTGGACGAGGGGCTGTATGCGCCCTATGGGGTGACAGCCCTGGACGAGCCCTACGAAGGGGCGAGCATCATGTGCTGCGACCAGGGGAACATGCGCCTGCTGCTGCTGGATGACGCGGGGGAGCTGCGGGCGCAGATCAACGTCCGCGACCTGCTTGGCTTTGGCGAGCTTGCGCTGTACCCGACCACGGTGTGCTGCGGCGGTGGCCGGGTGGTTGTGGCCGCGCGCAGCGGCGACGACCGCGATCATCTTTTTTCCTTCACCTTGGCTGACCCGCAGGGCACGCTGTTCCGGTTCAGCCCGGCGCAGGCCCGGCAGGTCACCGGCCTGTGCGCCGTCGAGGGGCGGCTGCATGTGGTTTCCGCCAGCGGCGCCTGCGCGGATGTGTACGCATGGGAGCATGACCGGCCCGTGTTTGAGCGGCGCGTACCCTTGCCCCCGCTGCCGGTGAAACTGGTGCCGGGCGCGGGCGTTTTTTTCCTGGTCACGCGCGACAGGATTGCAAAATATTCAAGCGAGTTGGAGCTGCTGTACAACACGGCGCTGCCCACGCGCGCGCAGCCCACGTCGGACTGCGCCTTTGCGCGAATCGCCACGGGACGGCTTGATGGGCATAATGCCCTGTTCATTTTGGACGATGCAGATAAGAGCATCCACGCGTTCACAATATAGCCCTTGTTTCGGCAAAACCAACGAACGGAGCAGACGATGGGGATTTACATCATTGCGGAGATCGGCATCAATCATAACGGCAATCTGCAGATAGCCAAGGACCTCATCTCCGTGGCCAAGAAGGCCGGGGCCGATGCGGTGAAGTTTCAGAAGCGCACCATCGACAAGGTGTACACCCAGGAATTTTTGGCCGGCCTGCGCGAGAGCCCCTGGGGAACAACCCAGCGCGAGCAGAAAGAGGCGCTGGAGTTCGGCCAGGCCGAATACGCCCAGATTGACGAGTACTGCCGCAAGCAGGAGATCGACTGGTTCGCCTCGGCCTGGGATTTGGACAGCCTGGGGTTTTTGCGCCAGTTCGACCTGAAGCACAACAAGGTCGCCTCGGCCATGTTGTCGGATTTGGACTTCCTGCGCGCCGTGGCGGCCGAGGGCAAACACACCTTCATGTCCACGGGCATGTCCACGGTGCAGGATATCGACACCGCCGTGGGGATTTTTAAGGAGGCGGGCTGCCCCTTCGACCTCATGCACACGGTGTCCACCTATCCCATGGACGATGAGGACGCCAACCTGCTGCGCATCAACGCCCTGCGCGACCGTTTCCACTGCCCCGTGGGCTACAGCGGCCACGAGACCGGCCTGGCCGTGTCGTATGCCGCCGCCGCCCTGGGCGTCACCTGCCTGGAGCGCCACATCACCCTGAACCGCGCCATGTACGGCTCGGACCAGGCTGCTTCGCTGGAGCCCGCCGGTTTCTCCATGCTCGTGGGCGCGGTGCGCAAAATCGAGCAGGCCCTGGGCGATGGTAGCCTGGAGATGCGCGAGAAGGAAAAGCCCATCATGATGAAGCTGCGCGGTGCGCGTCCCTTCGAGGGGCACGGCCAGGAGAAGCGGTGACGCGGACTCCGGACGTAACGGGGTTGCCCCTGGGGGTGATGCAGGGCCGTCTTTCCCCCAAGGTGGAGGGCCGGTACCAGTCGCACCCGCAGGCGCACTGGCGGGGCGAGTTCGCCCTGGCGGCCTCCCTGGGGTTGTGCTGCATCGAGTTCATCGTGGACACCCCCTCCCTGGGGAACAACCCCATGCTCCGCCCCGGCGGTGCCGACGAGGTGCGCGCCGTGGTGGAGGAGAGCGGGGTGCGGGTGCTGAGCCTGTGCGCGGATTGCTTCATGGACCTGCCGCTGCACGATGCGACCCCGGCCCGGCGCGACCAGGCTTGGGAGCTTTTCGGCAGGCTGCTGGAAAGTTCCGCCCGCGTGGGCGTGGCGGACATCGTCATCCCCTGCGTGGACGCTTCTTCCCTGTCGGTTGACGCCTCTTCCCTGTCGGTGGACGCCGGGGCTCCGGCGCGGCTTGCGGAGGTCTTGCGCCGGGCCGCACCCTTGGCCAGGGCCCAGGGCATTCGTCTGGCCCTGGAAACGGACCTGGGGCCCAGTGATTTTGCCGCCCTGCTGGCCGGGCTGCCCGGGGAGATCACCGTCAATTACGACATCGGCAACAGCGCCGCCCTTGGGTTTGCCCCGGGCGAAGAGTTGGCAGCCTACGGCGACCGCCTCAGCTCCGTGCACGTCAAGGACAGGCTGCTGGGCGGCGGCTCCGTGGCGCTGGGCAGCGGCGCGGCGGACTTCGCGTCCTTTTTCGCCGCCCTCGCCGCCACGAAGTTTCGCGGGCCGTTCATCATGCAGGCCTACCGCGACGACGAAGGCCTGGCGGTGTTCAAGCGGCAGCTGGAGTGGTTCGCCCCCATGCTGCGCGGGTGGCTGCAAGAACAGGGAGAACGAGCATGACGCACACCGAGGCAACCGGCATCGTCGCCATCATCCCCGCGCGCGGGGGGTCCAAGGGCGTGCCGCTCAAAAACATCCGCCCGCTGGCGGGCTACCCGCTGCTGGCCTACTCCATCGCCGCCGCGCTGTTGTCCCGGCGCATCGGCAGGGTCATCGTCTCCACGGACTCGGAGGAGATAGCGGCCGTGGCCCGCGCCTTCGGGGCGGAGACACCTTTCCTGCGCCCGGCGGCGTGTTCCACCGACACGGCCACGGACCGGGCCTACCTGGCCCACGCCATGGAGTGGGCGCGGCGTGTCGAGGGCCGCGTGCCGGAGTATTGGGTGAACCTGCGGCCGACGACGCCCCTGCGCGACCCCGCCATCATCGATGAGGCCATCGAGGCTTTTCTGGCCATGCCGGAGGCCACATCCCTGCGCTCCGGCCACCTGTGCACCGAGAGCCCCTTCAAGTGGTTCGAGCGCGACGAGGCGGGATTTTTCCGGGGCCTGCGCCCGGAGGACCCCCGGCCGGAGTATTACAACCTGCCGCGCCAAGCCTTTCCCGCCGTGTATGTGCCCGATGGCTACGTGGACATCGCGCGGGCTTCATTCATGCTCGCCTCCGAGCTCACCAACGGCCCGCGCATGTACGGCTTCGTTTCCCCGGAATGCACCGAGGTCGACACCCTGGAGCAGTTGCAGTACTTGGAGTACCAGGTCGGCACGCAGGGCGGCCCGGTTTTCGATTACCTTACGCAGAACCACGCGAGGACATAAGAGCATGGCAGGATCAGGCTTTCCGCAAACGCCCCAGGCCACCCAGCGCCTTGAAACCGCCCACCGGCGCATCGCCACGGACCTGCCCACCCCGGAGTGCCTGCGCATGCAGCAGGCGCTTTCGCGGGTGGAGGCCAGGGCCATGCACGGCCAGCTGCCCATGGTGTGGGACCGCGCCGAGGGCCACAACGTCTACGACGCCCAGGGCAACAAGTGGATCGACTTCACCTGCTCCATTTTTGTGACCAACGTGGGCCACGGCAACGCCCGCGTGCGCAGGGCCCTGGAGGCCGCGGTGGCCAAGCCGCTGCTGCACGCCTACACCTACATCACCCGCGAGCGGGTGGAGTACCTGGAGTACCTGCTGGCCAGCACTCCGGCCTCGCTGGAAAAGGCCTTTTGCGTTTCCAGCGGCACGGAGGCCACGGACTGCGCCCTGAAGCTCATGCGCCTGCACGCCGTGAAGAGCGGCAAGCGCCGCCGGGGCGTGCTCTGCTTTGAGGGGAACTGGCACGGCCGCACCATGGGGGCGCAGTTCCTGGGCCACAACCCGGGGCAGAAGGAATGGATCGGCCACGTTGACCCGGACATCCACCACCTGCCCTTTCCCTACCCCTGGCGCACGGAGGCCTGGAGCGACCCGCGCGGGTTCTTCCGGCGCGGGGTGGAGGCGCTGTGCGCAGCCCAAGGGCTGGACCCCGCCAAGGATCTTTGTGGCCTGTTCCTGGAATCGTACCAGGGCTGGGGCGCGTTCTTCTACCCGGAGGAATTTGTGCAGGAGGCCGCCCGCTTCGCCCGGGAAAACGGGCTGCTCCTTGGCTTCGACGAGGTGCAGAGCGGCTTTGGGCGCACGGGGGAACTTTTTGCCTACCAGCACTACGGCGTGGAGGCGGACCTGATCTGCTGCGGCAAAGGCGCCAGCGGCAGCGTGCCCCTATCCATGGTGCTGGGCCGGGCCGACATCATGGACCTGCCGGAGACCGGCTCCATGAGTTCCACCCACTCCGCCCACCCCCTGGCCTGCGTTGCGGGCAAGGCCGCCCTGGAGGCCCTGCTGGTGGATGGCCTGCTGGAGCAGGGCAGGGAGAGGGGCGCGCACTTCCAGGCGCGGCTTGCGGCCCTGCAAAAGCGTTTTCCCGGTGTCATCCAGCATGTGGCCGGGCGCGGCCTGGTTGCCGGGCTCATCCTGCGCGATGCGGACGACAAGCCGCTGACGGCCCTGTGCGACGCCGTGGCCTTTGAGGCCCTGTGCCGCGGGCTCATCGTGGTGCACACGGGGCGCGAGTCCATTAAGCTCGCCCCGCCGCTCAGCATCCCCCTGGACGCGCTGGACGAGGGGCTGGACGTGCTGGAGCAGTGCCTGGCGGACTGCCTAGCCCGCATGGGCGAGGCGGGCGAGGTGGGCGCATGACGACGGACGCCGCCACGGCGCCCATGGCCCAGGGCGTGCGCCACACGGGGCTCGTGGTGCGCAGTCTGGCGCGGTCCCTGGAATTTTACCGCGATCTGCTTGGCCTGCGCGAGCTGTCGCGGGCGGTGGAGACCGGCCCGTTCATCGAGGCCCTGGTGGGGCTGCCGGAGGCCGAGCTGGAGTGGGTGAAGCTGCGCGCCGAGGATGGCACGCTGGTGGAGCTCTTGCAGTACCGCTCCCACCTGCGCCCCGGCGACGGCGCGGGGGAGGTGTGCGCCACCGGCAGGGTGCACCTGGCCTTTACCGTGCGCGATGTGGACGCCCTGCACAGGGCCTTGGCCGAGCGCGGCCTGGTCTGCAAGCACCCGCCGCTGCTCTCGGCCGACGGACGCTGCAAGGTGATGTATTGTTCCGACCCGGACAATGTGGACCTGGAGTTCGTGGAGCAGGTGCCTCCTCCCCAGGGGCCCGCAACCGCCGGAGGTGTGTGATGGACCTGGAGCTTACCGGGCACAGGGTGCTGGTGACGGGGTCCTCGCGGGGCATCGGCAAGGCCATCGCCGCTGGTTTCGCCGCCGAGGGGGCCGTGGTGGCGCTCACCGGGCGCACCCAGGCGGCTCTGCTGGCCGCGTGCGAGGAGCTTGCGGCCGCCCGCCCCGGGTGCCGCGTGGAGGGCTTTTCCGCCGATTTGACCGCGCCCCGCGCGGCGGAAACTCTGGCCGAGGAGGTGCGCACGCGCCTGGGTGGCCTGGAGCATCTCGTGTGCAACCTCGGCTCCGGTCGCTCCGTGCCGGTGCTGCAAGAGGACGCCGCCGAGTGGGAGCGCATGTTGCGCCTGAATTTGCTGTGCGCGGCGGACAGCGTTCGCGCTTTCCTGCCGCTGCTGCCGAAGCCCGGCCAAGTCGGCCAGAGTGGCGAGGCGTCGGCCAGCCCCAGCATCACCTTTGTTTCGTCCATTTGCGGGGTGGAGCACCTGGGCTGCCCCACCGCCTACGCGGCGGCCAAGGCCGCCTTGCGCAGCTACGCCAAGACCATCGCCGAGCCCCTTGGCCGGCAGGGCATCCGCGTCAATGTTGTGGCGCCGGGCAATGTGCTGTTCCCCGGCTCCACCTGGGAGGCCAAGCTGGAGCGCGACAGCCGGGGCGTGCTGGAGTCCATCGCCAGCCAGGTGCCCCTGGAGCGTTTTGGCACGGCCCGTGAGATTGCGGATGTCGTGGTGTTCCTGGCCTCGCGCCGCGCCGGTTTTGTGGCCGGGGCGCAGTGGGTGGTGGATGGCGGCCAGGCGCGGCAGCTGTAACGGTGTGGCGGCGGAGGGGGAGCGCATGAACGTGCTGGATTCGTTTCGGTTGGACGGCCAGGTGGTGGTCATCACCGGCGGCGGCGGGCTGCTTGGCCCGGTGCACGGCCTGGCCGTGGCCGAGGCGGGCGGAGTACCCGTGCTTTGGGACATCAGCCTGAGCGCTGCCGAGGCGGCTGCGGACGAAGTGCGGCGGGCCACCGGGACCGCGTGTGAGGCGCAGTGCGTGGACATCACCAGCCAGCAGCAGGTTGAGGGAGCCCTGGCGGCGCTGCTGGCGCGGCTGGGCCGGGTGGACGGCCTGGTGAACAACGCGGCGCGCAATCCCCAGGTGGGGTCCGCACAGCCTGCGTGGTCCCGCTTGGAAAACTACCCGCTGGACGCCTGGGAGGCGGACCTCGCCGTGGGGCTCACCGGGGCCATGCTGTGCTCGCGCGTGCTGGGCGAGGCCATGGCGGCGCGTGGCGGCGGGGTGATTGTGAACATTTCCTCGGACCTTGGCGTCATTGCGCCAGACCAGCGGCTTTACCGCCAGCCCGGACTGCCCGAGGACCAGCAGCCAGCCAAGCCCGTGAGCTATTCCGTGGTCAAGCACGGGCTCATCGGCCTGACCAAATACCTGGCCACCTATTACGCGGACCGTGGCGTGCGCGCCAACGCCTTGGCCCCCGGCGGGGTGGAGGCCGGGCAGCCGGAGGAGTTCCTCCAGCGCATCACCTCGCTCATCCCCCTGGGCCGCATGGCCCGGCGCGACGAGTACAAGGCCGCGGTGGTTTTTTTGCTTTCCCAGGCCTCGGCCTACATGACTGGGAGCGTTATTTGCATTGACGGCGGGAGAACCTGTTGGTAATGGAAAAATGAGCTATGATTGGAAGATTCTTGAAAAGATTGCTCGCGGTTATGCGCGGAACCAGTGCTGGAGAGGTGCGGGATTCTGGCCCTTCGCCGATGGTGAATGCTCAGCCCGGAGGAAAAGAGGGCGCTCCTTCCTGCGTAAGGAAGGGGAAGCGAACCGGCCCGCGCGAGACCATCTACCCCCTGTGGTAGAAGCGGGCGTCATCGACGGACGCAAAAGAGGGTGCCCGCAATGATAAGCTTTTTGGGCTACGCGCTGGCGGCCCTGATCTGCGCCGAAGTGGCGTTCCGTGTCTGGTACAGGCTCAAAACGGGCCACGGCTACCACGTCTCCATCAAATTCCCCTGGGACCGCTCCCATGTGGTGGCGCACCCCTTTTTGAGCTTCGCCTACAAGCGCAATGGCAGCATCGACATCAACCAGCCCCTGCCTTACGAGCTGCATTACCACAAGTTTTTTTCCTTCAAAAAGCCCCTGCGCCTGAACAACTACGGCCACTTCGGTCCGGACTTCCACCGGCAGAAGGCTCCGGGGACCCTCCGAGTCGCCTGCATAGGCGCTTCCACCACGGCCAACAACATCTCCGATGGCGAGCGCGACTACAGCTACCCGGAGCTTTTGCAGGGCATGCTTCAGGAGCACTTTGACCGCCAGGGGCTGGGCTTGCGCGCCGAGGTGTTCAACTGCGGCATAGGCGGCTGGAGCAGCGCGGACATCCTGGTGAATTACCTGCTCAACATCGCCGCGTTGCGCCCGGATTACATCCTGGTGTACCATGGCTTCAACGACCTGCACCTGCACCTCATGCGCGACTTCACCCCTGATTACCAGGCTGGCCGCCGCAACCTTGGGGAGGTGCTCCATCTCATCAGGCGCGCCTACCTGCTGCCCAAGATCCCCTTTTGGCACCTCTACGAATTTGCCAAGGACAGACTGCTCGGCACCGGCAACATCCGCAACGATCTGCTGGCGCTCATTTCCAAGCAGGATTTGGACTTCAGCCACGGGTTTGAAACCCTGAGCCACCAGCAGGACAACCTGCGGCACCTGCTGCTGGCCGCCCGCCACCACGGCGCGCGCGCCATCCTGTCCTCCTTCGCCATGTACCAGTACCACGACGATGTGGTGACGAAGAAGCTGTACGAGGGCGTGAGCCTTGAGAACCTCCACCTGCGGCAGCTGGCGCAGGAGTTCGACGCCCCCTTTGTGGACCAGGCCAACCTGATTCCCCTTGGCCCGGAGTGTTTCGTGGATGCCATCCATTTTACCCCCGAGGGGATGCGGGTGCTGGCGCGGAACTTCTGCGATGAACTGGTGCGTGATTTGCAAGCAAGGGGCGACACGGCCGTTGCTTCACACCGGGACGCTTTTTCCGGCCGCGACCAGTAAGCGCAAAGGATGGGTTTGGTCATGCCGCGAACGCCTACGCAAACTTTCGTCAATAAGAACCTGCACAGCAGCGCATGCAGCAACCAGTGGCTCGAGGGGCGCGACGAGGCCTACAAGGCCTACCGCCGCAACTGGCACGAGTACCCCAAGAACCGCCACTTGAGCGAGTTTCCGCTGCACCTGGACATCGACGTCACCAACCTGTGCAACCTGCGCTGCACCATGTGTGCGCGCACCATCCTGAACCACGAGAACGCCTTGCCGGAGCTCGGGTACATGGACTTCGGCCTGTTTACCTCGCTCATCGACCAGGGCGTGCCCCTTGGGCTGGCGTCCATCAAGCTGAACTTTCTGGGCGAGCCGCTGCTGCACCCGCGCATCGTCGACATGGTGGCCTACGCCAAGCAGGCCGGGGTCATCGATGTGATGTTCAACACCAACGCCATGCTGCTTACCCCGAGCCTTTCCGAGGCGCTGCTGCGTGCCGGGCTGGACAGCATCTTCTTCTCCGTCGACTCCGTGGTCAAAGAGACCCTGGAGCGCATCCGGGTTGGCGCCCGGCTGGAAACCGTGCTGGAGAACATCCACTCCTTCCTGGAGGCCCGCAAGCGCCTTGGCCGGGCCGAGGTCCAGGTGGGCGTGAACATGGTGCTCATGGAAGAGAACAAGGACGAGCTGGACGACTTCTTGGCCTACTGGCGTCCCCTGGTGGACAGGGTGAACTGGAGCCACGACCACCACTACATTTTCCGTTCGGCCGGAGCCTCCGTGGACGAATGCGCCCGCCTGGAGGAGTTCTGCTGCGCGCAGCTGTGGCAGCGGGCCATCGTATGCGTCGACGGCGAGTGCCTGCCCTGCTGCCTGGACGCCAAGCGCGAGCTTTCCGTGGGCAACGCCAAGACCACTCCGGTGAGCGAGCTGTGGACGTCTTCCCCGATGTTCGAGCGGCTGCGGCGGCTGCACTCCGGCGGAGACTACAAGGCCGTGCCCACCTGTCGGCGCTGCGTGTTCACCCTGGCGGACATCCCCCCCTACATGCGCCGCGAGGTGGAGTAGCCCGTGGCGAGCCCGTCCCCTGGTTCGGCGGGGGCGCACCTCCGGACAGCGGTGTTCGCGGAGTCCTTGCCGCAGCTGGACGCCCTGGAGCGCGCGCTGCGGCGCGGAACGGTGGCGCGCGAGCGCCTGCTGCTGCTGGCGGTGACCCCGGAGGTGGAGTTCGAGTCCAACCGCAGGGGGCTGCCCTCTGTTCCCCTGGAAGACCACGTTCCCTGGCGGACGCTGTGCGACCTGGGCGATGCGAACAACTGCCAGGCCGACAGCCTGTGCGAGCGCCTGGACGAGCTTTTTGCCGACCTCGGGGTTGGTCACCCCGGCCTGCGCCATGCCTCGCACCAAGCCTTTTTCCACCCCATCAAGGGGGTGCTGGACGCCCTGACCCTGCGCTTTCATCCCGTGCAGGCGGCCCTGAGCCAGCCAGGCATCGGCGAGGTGCTGGCCTTCGCCATGCCGGAGTACGCGGTGGGCGGCCCCAACCTGCTGGACAAGCCCACCCTGGGGCTGACCTCACGCCTGGCGCCGGTGGTGGCGCGGGCGCTTGGGCTCAAGGTGCGGTGGCTGCGCGCGGCCAATCCGCCAACGTTATCGCCGGAGGGCGGGGTGGTTTCGGCCCGGCCCGCCCCGGCCGCAAAAACGCGCACGGCCCTGCGCCGCGAAATGATTGCCCTGGCGGAGCAGTGGTCCCGGCTTGCCCCGCCAAGCGCTGTGGAAACCCGGCCCACGCTGTTTTCCTACGACGGGCTGGACGACAGCAACGACCCCATCCTACGCCAGTGGCAAGCCTTGCCGGAAGCCCAGTTCGTCCCGCTTTCCGAGCTGGGGGCGGCCCCGCCCGGAGCCGGGCCTCTGCTGGACGGCCTTGGCGCGCTTTGCCGCCAGCTGGCCTCCACGCTGTGGCGGCGGGCCAGCCGCGACGGGCGGGTGCGCGCCTTGCTGCGCTTCGACGGTGTGGACCTGTTCGCGCTGGCCCGGCCCCAGCTTTCCCTGCTGGTGCTGGTGTACCTGCCGTACCTGCTGAACGACGCGCTGCTGGCGCAATGGAACCTGCGCCGCTACCCCCGTTCGGTGATTCTGCTGGGGGGCATCGTTTTCCGGCAAATGGCCTGGGCCAAGGCCGGGGCCGAGGTGGGCGTGCCCATGGTCTCCATCCACAAGGGCGGCTACCTGGGCTACAGCCTGCTGCCCATGCACGAACGCTACGACATGGCCGAGGCGGACTACTTCGTGTGCAACGGGGAAGGGGCGGAGCGGGTGCTTGGCACCTCCTCGCCGCGCGCCTGCTGGCGTCCTGGGCGCAAGCGGGCACAGCCCGTGGGGCTGGGGGCGGCCTGGGTGGAGCGCATGGTGCGGGCCAGGCGGCCCGTGCCGCCACGCAGCGGGCCACGCAGCGTCGTGTACATCATGAGCGCCATGCTGGGCGACAACACCTACCTGGGCCACGTGTTCCAGCCGGAGATCTGGCTGCAGCGCCATCAACTGCGGCTGGCGGAGTTCTTGCGGAACTTCCCGGACACGCGGTTTTTGTTCAAGCCGCCCCTGGCCGACAGGTACCCGCAGTTCGCCTCCTGCCTGGGGCGCTGGGTGGCGGAGCACCAGGGCGGCAATGTGGGCATGCTGGAGCCCAACGAGCCCCTGGGTGAGATTTTGTACAAGCACGACGCCTTCATCCTGGACACGCCCAGCACGCCGCTGATGGACCTGGTGGCCTCCAGCAGGCCGTTTTTCGCCTATCTGGACGAGCGCTTCTTCCTCATGCAGCAGGAGCCCCTGGAGGCCCTGCGGCACCGCTGCCCGGTGGCCGTGCGGGAGGAGGAGTTTTTGCCCATGCTTGGGGAGTTCCTCGCACTGGACGACTATTCCCAGGCCAGCCCGGTGGACGACAGGTTCCTGGCGCTCTTTGGGGCGCGGGAGGGCCAGGGCGGAGCGGCGGAGCGCACGGCGCGCTTCCTGCGCGGCCTCGTGCGTCCGGGCTAGGCGGAAAGCAGGAGCAGGATGTTGGAGGACAGCCCGGCCCCGGCCAGCAGGGCCTTGTAGCTGGCGTCGAACTCCCGGCACAGGGCGTTGATTTGCGCAGCCACGGGCTGGCTGGCGTCCAGCGGGAACTCCGGCGCGGCCAGGCCGAAACGGCAGTCCTGCTGCGGGGCGTTGTTGAAGTGCCAGAAGATGTGGTTGAAGGCGTTGTAGTCCTGGCAGAACTGGAGCTCCTCCACCGTGAGGCCCAGGTTCCGGCTCAGCCTGTGCAGGCTGGTGGCGGAGAAATACTGCCTGTGGGCCTCGTGGAAGTAGAATTTTTCGTAGGCGGGCACGCGCCACAGGCTGCGCAGCGCATCGTGCAGGTTGGGAACCTCCAGGATGATTTTGCCGCCGGGGCGCAGCACCCGCCGGATTTCGGCCAGGAAGGCCGCGGGGTCCTCCACGTGCTCAAGCACCTGGAAGGCCGCCACGACATCGAAGCTGGCTGCGGGAAGGTTGAGGGCGGCGAGCTCTTGCCGGTGCACGGGCAACCCCAGGTGCCGGGTCACATGGTCGGCGCAGGCGTCGTCCAGCTCCAGGCCGCAGCACTCGAAGTCGCTACGGCAGTGGGCCAGGAACTGCCCGGCGGAACAGCCGATTTCCAGAAGAGCCTTGCCAGGGCCGGAAAAATGTCGGACAAGTTTCAGGCGGTTTCCCTGCGAGTCCTGGTGCATGGCGAAGATGTGCGCCGGATCGGACGAGGGGGCCACGAGGCTGGGAGTGAATTTCTTGCGGTACTCCGTGGCGTAGTAGGCTTTGGCGTCCAGCGGGGCGGCGGCTTCGAGCATGCCGTGGTCGCACTCGGCGCAGTGGAAAACGCGTCCCGGCGAGTTGCGTAATTCCTCCGCAAGCAGGGTCAGGTCCTGGTTTCCGCAAATGGTGCAGCGCATGGGTCGTCCTTGGTGTTGGTCGGCTATGGTTTCAAGAGGGTAAACGCAGCGGCGGGGCTTTGTCCACACTTGGCGCCGCGAACAGGGGAAAGGCGATGGCCGATGGTCTGACGGGCGAGCCTGTGAATGCAGCGCAGCGCTTTGGGGACATGGTAGAGCGCTTTGGGGACATGGCGCAGCGCTTTGCGGATTTGGCCGAGCGTTTGCGCTCCGGCGCCCGCGTGTTGCCCACGCAGTTGGCCCTGGAGACCGTCTGCGGCTGCAACGCCCGTTGCGTCATGTGCCCTTCCCAGGGCATGCGCCGCCCCAAAGGCATGCTGACCTTGGCCACCCACCACCTTATGGCCGACAGGGTGGCGGAGAGTGGCGCGGCCATCGAAATCATCTCCCACGCGGGCATGGGCGAGCCCCTGCGCGACAAGACCCTGCCGGAGAAGGTCGCCTACGAGAAGCTCCGCTTCCCCGCCGCCTCCGTCATGGTGTTCACCAATGGCTCCTTGCTGGACGCCGAGATGGGCAGGCGGCTGCTGGACAGCGGGGTGGATGTGGTGTCCGTGAGCATCAACGCCTTCCGCCCGGAAACCTACACCGCGACCATGGGGCTTTCCCGGGAGCGCACCTACGCCAATGTGGAGGCCTTCCGCGACCTGCTGGCGTCGACCTCCGGGCCTCGGCCCCGGCTGAACGTCTCCCTGGTGCGCACCGAGCTGTGCGGCGAGGACGAGGTGGGCGAGTTCGTGCGGCACTGGACGCCCCTGGCGGACGCCGTGGTGCTGCCGCCCACCATCGCCTGGGGCTCCGGGCCTGCGCTGGGCGGCGGGGTTCCGCGCTTCCCGTGCCTGTACCTGTGGAAGGTGCTGATGGTGGACTTTGACGGCACGGTGAAGCCCTGCTGCGAGGACTATGAATCCAGCGTGCCCTTTGGCAATATTTTGCAGCAAGACCCCGTGGATGTGTTCAACTGCGAGACAGCCCGGCGCATGCGCCTGGCGCAGCTTGCGGGGGATTTTTCGCGCCCGGGCATCTGCTCCGGCTGCGTGGAAACCCTGGAGCCCGCCAGGGAGTGGTGGGAGAGCGCCAGCCCCCTGCTTGAGCCGAATGTCGGCGAGGCCGCCGCTCCGGAGCGTTCCGGGCGGCCTGCGGCGGCTGGAAAGTAGGAGAGGGACATGCTCGTCAGCGTCTTCGACACCCGCGTGAGCGACAACAACCTCGGCAACGCCATCATCATGGAGTCGGTGGACCTGTACCTGCGGGCGCTGTTCCCCAGGGCGTTCTTCATCCGCCTGCCCTGCCTGGACCCCCTGGGGGCCGACAGCCTGGGCTACCTTGCTGGCAGCGAGCACATTGTTTTTGGCGGAACAAACGCCCTGAGCAGCGACATGCGGGCCTATCGCCAGTGGGCGCTGGAGGACGCGACCCTGGACAGGGTGCGCGGCGTGGTGCTCATGGGCGTGGGCTGGTGGCAGTACCAGGACGACCCGACACCATACACCGCCGGGGTGCTGCGCCAGGTGCTGCACCCGGAGCGGCTGCACGCCGTGCGCGATTCCTACGCCAAGGCCAAGCTCCACGCCGTGGGCATCGACAACGTGCTGGTGACGGGCTGCCCCACCATGTGGGGGCTGACCCCGGAGCGGCTGGCCGCCATTCCGCGAGACAAGGCCGAGAACGTGCTGGTCACCTTCACCAACTACAACCAGCACGAGTCCGACCGCGATCTGCTGCGCTTCCTGCAGGAGCGCTACGCCAAGGTGTTCTGCTGGGTGCAGGGGCCGGAGGACTGGCAGTACGCCTTGAGCCTGGGCGGGGGCGTGGAGATCATCGACCCCAGCCTGGAGGCCCTGGACCGTCTGCTGTGCTCGCCCCTTTCCTTGGACTACGTCGGCACGCGGCTGCACGCGGGCATCCGCGCCCTGCAGTTCGGGCGGCGCGCGGTCATCATCGGGGTGGACAACCGCGCCCTGGAAAAGGGCCGCGATTTTGGGCTGCCCGTGGTGCCCCGTGGCGACGAGGAGGCCCTGCGCCGAATGGTGGAGCAGCGGGAGCCCCTTGGCATCACCCTGCCCTGGGAGAACATCGGGCGTTTTCTTGGCCAGTTTGACGGCGCGCAAAGGGTGGACCCGGCGCTGCTGCCGCCCAATAGCAGCGCGGTCATCCGGCCCGAGGGCGGCGGCCAGCCGCGCACCTGGCCCGTCAGCCGCCTGTTCGGGTTCGACCGGGGAACGCCGGTGGACCGCCGCTACATACGGCGCTTCATGGCCGAGAACGCCGCGCACATCCGTGGCAGGGTGTTGGAGGTGGGCGACAGCGGCTACACCCGCGCCTTTGGCCAGGCCGGGGCGCAGTGCACGGTGCTTGGGGCCGTGGCCGGGCCGGGCGTGGATCTCGTGGGCGATTTCGCCACAGGCGAGGGCGTGCCGCGCGGCGCGTTCGACTGCGTCATCGCCACCCAGACCTTCAACGTGATTTTTGAGGTGCAAGCGGCGCTGGAAGTGGCCTATGCGGCCCTGGCCCCCGGCGGGGCGCTGCTCTTCACCGTGCCTGGCATCAGCCAGGTTTCGCGCTACGACATGGACCGCTGGGGCGACTATTGGCGCTTCACGGATGCCTCGGTGCGGCGGCTGCTTGGCAGGATTGCCCCGGGGGCGGAGATTCTGGTGCGCACCTTCGGCAACGTTTTCGCCGCCAAGGCGTTTTTGGACGGGTTGGCCGAGGAGGAACTGCCGCCGGAAGCCCTGGACGAGTGCGATGTGGACTACCAGGTCATTGTGGCCGCGCTGGCCCGCAAGCCGTTGTAATGGGACAGGGCGCGATAATGAATCAGGCCGTGGTAATGGCCTGGGGCGTGGTGCGGAACTTGCATTTTCAGCAGGCAGGCGCCCTGTTCCGGGGCGTTGGAACTTTCGAGTACGGTCCCAGGCGCACCCTCGTCTGAGCATGGGGAAAGAATATGGCGAACAAGACAGTCCCAGGCGTGGAGTTTCTCCAGCACCCCATTGAGGGGGTGAGCGTCGTCATCCCCTGCAAAAACGAGGAGGGCGCGGTGGGCCAGACCGTGGAGGAGGTCGCGCAGGCCTTGGACTCCACCGGCCTGGATTACGAGGTCATCGTGGTGGACGACGGCTCCACCGACGCCACGCGGACCAACGCGGTGGAGGCCGGGGCGCGCGTGGTTTCCCATGGCATGAACCTCGGCTACGGCAACGCCGTCATGACCGGCATCGCGCGGGCGAACTACCCGGTCATCGCCATGCTCGACGCCGATGGAACCTACCTGGCCTCGGACCTGCCCAGAATGCTCGACGAGGCCCGCCGCTACGACATGGTCATCGGCAAACGCACCTGGAACAACAACAACACGTCGTTGCTGGGCAGGGTGTTCCGCAAGTTGCTGTACTATGTCATCTTGTACTTCACCAACACCAAGGCCCCGGACTACAACAGCGGCCTGCGCGTTTTTCACCAGCACGATATTTTGAAGTACCGGGGCATCCTTTGCCCCAAGTTCTCCTTCACCACGTCCCTGACGCTGATCTTTCTGCTCACCTTCAAGAGCGTGCTTTTTTTGCCCACGGAGTACAAGCCGCGCATCGGCAGGTCCCACGTGCGGTATTTCCGCGATGCGCTGATGACCTTCTCCTACATCTTCGTCATCGTGAACATGTTCCAGGCCTACCGGCTTTCCCTGTTCGTCATCGGCGTGGGCATTTTTCTCAACGCGTTTGTTTGGCTGCTGGCCGTGCTGGCGGAGCTCTCCGCCGCCACGCAGGTGGGCCTGCACCTCACGGCCTGTCTGGTCATCGTCGTGGGCGCGCTGGCGATGAACACCTATGCCTCCGCGCGGAGCTGCCTGGGCAGCCTGAAGGTCTCCGAGGCCTGCGCGCCCCGGGGCGACGAGTGACATGATGGCGAGCGCCGGACGTCTTCTTCTGGTTTACCCCGCCATGGGCATGGCCGGCTCCCTTGTCCGGCACATTCCCCTGAGCCTTTTGTACGCCGCGGTCGATTCCCTGAAGCAGGGGTTCGAGGTGGACATACTGGACACGCGCCTGGACCC
>JAVBYL010000363.1 GCA_030824035.1 Humidesulfovibrio sp. | reverse complement strand
AAGGCCGCCGGAACAAGCGCGCCGCTCTACGTGCACGAGCTGCCCACCAACGGCATCGCCTACCTGGACCTGGGCCTGGACCTCTCCGCCGTGCCCGATGACCTGCTGCCCCTGGTGCCCATCCTGGGCCGCGCGCTTATGGAAATGGGCACCACGCAAACAAGCTTCGTGGACCTGACCCGCAGGATCGCCATGGTCACCGGCGGCATCTGGCCGCAGGTGTTCGTTTCCAGCGTGCGCCAGCCCACTGGTGAGGGCGGCGGCGTTGCGGCCGACCCCTGCGCCCGCCTGCTGCTGCGCGCCAAGGCCACCGCCGAGAACACCCCGGAGATGCTCGACATCCTGGCGGAGATCCTTGCCGCACCCAACTTCGGCGACATCGAACGCCTGACGAAGATCGTCCTGGAGTCCAAGGCCAGGCGTGAGCAGCGGCTCATCCCCGCCGGGCACACCCTGGCCTCGGCGCGGCTCAAGGCCCGCTACGGCGTGGCCCAGGCCATGAGCGAGAGCATGCACGGCGTGACGGGCTTTTTGGCCCTGCGCGAACTGGCCGCCCGCATGGAGACCGACCCCCAGGGCGTGGTGCGGGACCTGACCCGTCTGCTGGGCCTGATGCTCAACCGCGACACGCTCATCACCAGCATCACCGCCGAGGGCACGGCCATTGCGGACATAGCCCCGCGCCTGGAGCGCCTGGCGGCCAGCCTTCCTGCCAAGGCCCAAGCCAAGGCCCCGCGCAACCTGCCCAGCCTGCCGCAGCGCGAGGGCCTGCTGCTGCCCGCCCAGGTGAACTACGTGGCCACCGGGGCCAACACCCGCGCCCTGAACAGCATGCCCAGCCTGGCCGCCGGGGTGGTGTGCAAGTTCCTGCGCGCCGGGTACCTGTGGGAACGCGTGCGCGTGCAGGGCGGAGCCTACGGCGCGGGCGTGGCGTATTCGCACGTCAGCGGCAACCTGAGCTTCAGCTCCTACCGCGACCCCAACACCGCCCGCACCGTGGAGGCCTTCCAGGCCGTGGCCCCGTATCTGGCCAGCCTGGACCTGGACACCGCCGAGCTACACAAGAGCATCATCGGCACCATCGGCGACATGGACCACTACATGCTGCCCGACGCCAAGGGCTTCACCGCGCTGGCGCGTAAGCTCGTGGGCGAAACGGACGAGTACCGCCAGAGCGTGCGCGAGGCCGTTCTGGGCGCCACCCCGCAAGACTTCCGGGACTTTGGCCTGGCCGTGGAGGCCGCCGCCAAGAACGGGGCAATCGTCATTGTTGGCGGACGCGAGGCCTTGGAAAAAAGCGGGCTGGACCTGACCCTGACCAAGGTGCTGTAACGGGGTTCCGCCACCCCCACCCGCCCAAAGAAAACGCCCCTCCCACGGTCCGCCTAGGCTGGCTGTGGGAAGGGCTTCTTTTGGGGGGCGAGGTTACTTCACAAAAATACTTCTGCGCTGGCCACGATATTGCGACCGCCATGAGTTGGTCACACGGAACTGCCGAGCTACACCACCAGCCCGTCCTCCATCCTGACCATGCGCCCGGCGAGGCGCGCATAGTCCTCGTTGTGCGTCACCATCACCACGGACATGCCCTCCTGGGGCAACTGGCCGAGCAGCTCCATCACCGTGGCCCCGGTGGCGGAGTCCAGGCTGCCGGTGGGTTCGTCGGCAAACAGCACGCGCGCCTCCTTGACCAGGGCGCGGGCAATGGCCACGCGCTGCTGCTCCCCGCCGGAGAGCTGCCCGGGCAGGCGATGCGCCTTGTCCGCCAGGCCCACGCGCTCCAGGCACTCCAGGGCGCGCTGCCGCTGCCCCGCTGAAACGGGCCGAAGCCCGCGCATGAAGGGCAACAGGGTGTTCTCCAGGGCCGTGAGGTACGGCAGCAGATAGTGGAACTGAAAGATCACCGCGAAGTCGCCGTGGCGCAGGGCGTTCACCTCGGCCTCCGTGGCCGTGGTCAGATCCTGGCCCTTGTAGGCCAGGGTTCCGGCATCGGGCCTCAGCAGGGTGGAAAGCACGCTCAGCATGGTGCTTTTGCCAGAGCCGCTGCGCCCCACCAGGGACACGAACTCCCCCGGCGCGACGGACAGGGAGACGCCCTTCAGGGCCTGGGTGGGCTCGCCGTCCTGGGAAAAGGACTTGGTGAGGCCGACGGCTTCCAGAATGGGGGAGGGAGAAGTGAGCGGAGTGGTGGACATGGCCGCCTCCTAGAGCGTCACGAGGGCTTCGCTGGGTTCGATGGCCGCTGCCTTCCACGCCGGGAACAGCGAGGCCAGGGAGGTGAGCAGCGCCAGCACCAACGCCGTGGCCAACAGGTGCAGCGGCTCAAAGGCGATGACAGCGCCCTCGGCCAGCTCCAGCACCGCCAGGATGCGGAAACTGACGGCGTACCCGGCCACATAGCCCACGACACCGGCCAAAAGGCCGATGCTGGCGGCCTCCGCGCAGAAGATGGAGAAAACCGCCTGGCGCGAGAAGCCCAGGGAGCGCAGGATGCCGATCTCCTTCTTGCGCTCGTTCACCGCCGAGAGCATGGAGATGCCCACCATGGAGCAGCCCGTGAGCAGGATGACCAGGCTGACGGACAGGATGAGCCGCTTGACGAAGTGCACGGAGTACATGCGCTGCTCCACGATGTTGCGCAGGGTCTTGATCTCCACGCCCGGCAGCCCGGTGGCAAGCTGCGCCACGATGTCGTCGATGGGGCAGCCGGAGCACAGCGCCGCCACCTCCACAAAATTCGCCTGCCCGTGCCTGCCCGTGGCCTGCTGCACCGTGGCCAGGTGGGCCAGGAGCACGTTGTCGTCCTCGTTGCCGGTGGGGGCCAGAATGCCCGCCACCACAAGGCTGTGCTTGCCCAGGGGAACGGCATCGCCCAGCTTGAGGCCCAGCTTGGCCGCGGCCGCGCTGCCTACCAGCAGCCCCTCGGGCCTCGTCGGCACCTCGCCCTGCTCCACCAGCCAGTAGCCCTTGAGCAGCTTTTCCTGCTCGAAACGCACGCCCACCACGGCCACCGCCGTGTCCTTCACGCGGTCCATGACCACAAGCTTGGGCGCGATGACCGAAATGTTCTGGCGCAGGCCGATACCGTCGATCTTGGCCACGGTGCTGGCCTCATCCAAGTAGGAAACGTCGAAGAGCATGTCGCCCAGGGCGAAGCCGCCGTAGCTCACTGTCAGCTTCTCGCTCTTGGGGGAAACGAGGATGTTGGCCCCGTAGCTCACCAGCTTTTTTTCCAGCCCCTCGCCCACCACGCGGGAAACAAACCCCAGGGCCACAATGGACACCACGCCCAGGGTGAACACCAGGAGCAGCAGCAGGGTGCGCACCCACTTCTTGCGGGCGTTGCGCAGGGCGATGGTCAGGATGTTCATGCACTGTCCTTGGGGATGATGTGACTCGTGGGTGCGGGCCGGGGGCTCTGGCCCCCACCTGGGCAAGGGTCGGGCAGAGGGCCCGCCCTGCGGCGCAGCGAAAGCGGCGTTGCGGCGACGAAAGGGACGGGGCCAGCGAAGCGTTAGAAGTAGGCCACTCCGGCCTTCAGCTCAGCCTCGCGCAACACCACGTTGCCGCCCTCGATGGTGCGCACCAGGGGCGAGGGATTGCACCCGCCCTTGACCTCCATCACCTTGGTGGAGTGGAACTTCATGCCGCAGTTGTTGCACTTCATGAAGTCGCCCTCCTGGCTGTAGCCCTTCTTTTCGCGGAAGCACACGTCGCAGGCGTTCAACGCGGTGCGAACCACGCCGTCCTTGCTCTTGAGCACGAAGAACTGCACGTCCTTGCCGCCGGTTTTGATGGTGTAATAGTGGGCCTTGCCGTCGGAGACCTCGGCCACCGGAACCTTGACCACCCCGGCCTGGGCCTTGACCTCCTTGGGGCCGCCGAACAGGCTGAAGGCGTGGGCGCGGGGCAGGGCGGAGAACAGCAGCAGAGCCAGGGCGGCAAGAGCGGCGAGGAGGAGGGCGTGGCCCGGAGCGGCCAGGGGCGGGCGGGGAGCGGCGATGGCGATGGCGCGCGGGCGACGGCGGTCGTGGCGGAGGTCGTTCTGCATGGCTGCTGTCCTCGATTCAAGATACGGGGTTCGAAATCTGGGGCGCAACACCTGGAAGGCCGGGGTTGCCGCATGAGCATGGCCAGGGGGAAGGAAGACGGGGACGGAGGTGGAAGAGCGGTACCCCCGTCCCCGGCGGTGCAAACCCTCTCTGCACACGCCCTTTCTTAGGCAAGCTCCGTGCCACTTGCATATCTGCCGCAATATCAGCGTGTTGAAAAAACACGCGCCCGGCGAACCTCGCAAGCATGTGCAAGGGGCCGCACAAGCCGCGCAAGGGGTTGCACAACGCTGCGCACTTCGTGCCCCGTCCATGCCCCATCCATGCGCCGTCCGTGCGCCGTCCATGCGCCGTCCATGCGCCGTCCATGCGCCGACGTCCCTGCGCAAGCACCCCGGAACGCCTTGGCCAAGATACGTAGAAAGCCGCTCCAGGTGTGCGTTTTCTTGGCAAAACGGCTTGACGTTTCGGGGCGAGTGTGGAAAGGGAATGCGGAGTATTGTTCCCAATTTCACATGTTCACATGGGCGTTCCACCAGCTCCCCCGCCAGGGGTGCGGCTCGGCGGGCGTCCTCTTTTCCGGTCGGGGCAGACAGGTATCGGGGGCTCAAAGATGACGTTGATGGAAGCGATTGCTGCGCGTTCAGACGAGTTGGCCCAAAAATGGGCGGAGCTCATTCTGGGCACGTATCCAAAACAGACGCAGGCCGTCTGGCGGAGCAACCGCGATCAGTTTTCCAACCCCGTGGGCCATGCCATCCTCACCTCCACCAGCGAACTCATGCCCCTCATGCTCACCTGGAACGACGCCCAGGCTGTGGCCAACTCCCTGGGAACCCTCGTCAAGATCCGCGCCGTGCAGGACTTCAGCCCTGCCCAGGCGCTGAGCTTCGTTTTCCTGCTCAAAAAGCTGCTGCGCCAGGAGTTCCTGCCGGAACTTTCCGCCCGCGGCGCGGTGGAGGAGCTCCTGAGCTTTGAAACCCGCGTGGACAACTTGGCCACCATCGCCTTTGATATTTACGTCGCCGCACGCGACCAGGTTGCGCGCATGCGGGTGGATGAAGTGAAACGGGCGCACACCAGCATAGTGCGCCGGGCCAACCTGATGCAAAAGGACGTTGCGGCCCAAAAGGCCGAGTGATTTTCATGGATGGCGCGCCCGGTACGCAGGCCGGACGTGTCGAACAACAAGCGAGGTGACGGCTGATGAATGCGATCTTCTCACTTATTTTGGTCCTGGCCCTTGTGGTGGTAGCCACACTGGGAGCAGGCGCGGCAAAGATGCAGACCATCTTCGCCTACTGCATCCCCGGGACGGCGTTTGTCATCTTCCTGGTCGGGTTCACGTGCAAGATCATCGGCTGGGCCAAACGGCCGGTGCCCTTCCGCATCCCCACCACCGGCGGCCAGCAGCAGTCGCTGGATTGGATCCCGCAGAACAAGTGGGACAACCCCTCCACCGGCCCGCAGACCGTGATGCGCATGCTGCTGGAGGTGCTCGCCTTCCGCTCGCTGTTCCGCAACACCAAGGTGGTGCTGAAGCACGATGACGGCAAGAACCCCATCGTGGCCTACGTCTCGGCCAAGTGGCTGTGGCTCTTCGCCATCCTGTTCCACTACAGCTTCCTCATCATCGCCGTGCGCCACATGCGCCTGTTCCTGCAGCCGGTGCCCTTCGTCATCCAGGCCGTGGACTTTGGCGACAGCATCCTGCAGATCCTCACCCCGACCATCTACATCACCGACGTGCTGCTGCTGACGGGCGTGGGCTTCCTGCTCGCCCGCCGCTTCTTCGACGCCAAGGTGCGCTACATTTCCCTGGTGAACGACTACTTCCCGCTGTTCCTCATCCTGGGCATCGCCCTCTCCGGCGTCTACATGCGCTACATCGCCAAGGTCGATGTCATGGGCATCAAGGACGTCGTCATGGGTCTGGTGACCTTCAACTTCAAGGTGCCCGCCGGCATCGACGTGAGCTTCTACGTCCACCTGTTCCTGGTGAGCAGCCTGCTCGCGTACTTCCCCTTCAGCAAGCTGATGCACATGGGCGGCGTGTTCCTTTCCCCCACGCGCAACATGCCCAACGACACGCGCATCCACCACCACGAGAATCCGTGGAACAACCCCGCCGTGAAGCCCCACAGCTACGAGGCTTACGAGGACGACTTCCGCGCGCCCATGCATGAGGCCGGCCTGCCCCTGGACAAGAGCCCGGAAGAGGCTGCGTAAGCCCCAGCCCAAGCAGTCTAACTTCGGAACAAACTTTTTCCGCGAGGAGAAGATATGTCGAAAATGGTCAAACCCGATGAGTTGCTGAAGACAATCAGCTACACGCCGCCCGCGGAAGGGTGGATGGACCTGCCTGTGAACACCAGCCCAGGCAACTGGGCCTATCCGGCCAAGCAGGACAAGGTCGAGTACCTGATGCACGAGATGCCGGGCATCTTCGCCAATCCGCGCCAGTGGAACCCGGAAGATGTCGACTGGAAGCTCCCGAGCAACTGGAAGGAAATCGTCGTCAACGGCTTCCGTGAACGCCTGGACAAGTACCGCTCACTCAAGCTGTTCATGGACATCTGCGTGCGCTGCGGCGCCTGCGCCGACAAATGCCACTTCTTCATCGGCAGCGGCGACCCCAAGAACATGCCGGTGCTCCGCGCCGAGCTCATGCGCTCCATCTACCGCGGCGAGTTCACCACCGCTGGCAAGATTCTGGGCAAGCTCACCGGCGCCCGCGTGCTTGAGGAAGACGTGCTGAAGGAGTGGTTCATCTACTTCTACCAGTGCACCGAGTGCCGCCGCTGCTCCCTCTACTGCCCCTACGGCATCGACACCGCCGAGGTGACGATGATGGCGCGCGAGCTGCTGCACCTCTGCGGCATCAACATCAACTGGATCCTGGAGCCGGTGAGCAACTGCAACCGCACCGGCAACCACCTGGGCATCCAGCCCCACGCCTTCAAAGACATCGTCGAATTCATGGTCGACGACATCGAGACCATCACCGGCAAGCGCGTGAAGTGCCCGCTGAACGAGAAGGGCCATGAAGTCCTGTTCATCACCCCCTCGGGCGACGCCTTCGCCGACCCCGGCATCTACACCTTCATGGGCTACCTCATGCTGTTCGACGCCATCGGGCTCGACTTCACCATGAGCACCTACGCCTCCGAGGGCGGCAACTTCGGCCTGTTCACCCACGCCGATGCCATGAAGAGCATCAACGGCAAGATGTACGCCGAGGCCAACCGCCTGGGCTGCAAATGGATTCTGGGCGGTGAGTGCGGCCACATGTGGCGCGTGGTGAACCAGTACATGGACACCATGAACGGCAACATGCAGGGCCCGCAGATGAAAACCCCGGTGAACCCCATCACGGGCACGGTGTTTGAAAACGCCAAGCAGACCAAGATGGTGCACATCGCCGAGTTCACCGCCGACCTCATCAAGCACGGCAAGCTCAAGTTCGACAAGAGCCGCAACGCGAACGTCGTGGCCACCTTCCACGACAGCTGCAACACCGCGCGCGGCATGGGCATGTTCGAAGAGCCCCGCTACGTGCTCAAGAACGTGCTGGACAACTTCCACGAGATGCCCGAGGGCACCATCCGCGAGCAGACCTTCTGCTGCGCCGGCGGCTCCGGCCTCAACACCGACGAGATCATGGACATCCGCATGCGCGGCGGCCTGCCCCGCGGCAATGCGCTCAAGCATGTGGTCGACAAGCACGGGGTCAACACCATGGCCTGCGTGTGCGCCATCGACCGCGCAACCCTGATTCCCCTGGCCGACTACTGGGCCCCGGGCGTCAACATCACCGGCCTGCACGAGCTGGTGGCCAACGCCCTGGTGCTCGATGGTGAGGAGGAGCGGACCATGAACCTCCGCCAGGAACCCCTGCCGGGCTTTGAGGAGGAATAGGATGAAACTCTACAACGGCGGCAAAATCATCACCGGATTGGTGATCTTCCTGGGTATCTTCCTGGCCCCGCTGGCCTACAACGCGGGCAAGGCGGCCTACTCCCAGCCCAAGCTCAAAATGCCCGAGAACGAGAAAGAGTGCATTGAGAGCAAGGAATTCATGCGCACCAAGCACATGCAGCTGCTGAACGATTGGCGCGACGCCTCCCTGCGCGACGGCACCCGCGTGTACGTCAACAGCAAGGGCAAAGAGTTCGAGATGAGCCTGCAGAAGACCTGCATGAAGTGCCATACCAACAAGGCGGAGTTCTGCGACAAGTGTCACAACGACGCGGCTGTCGTCCCCTACTGTTGGGATTGCCACATCCAGCCGGAGGGGTTGAAGAAATGAACCACACCAGAAGAAACTTCCTGAAATTCGCTGGCCTCACCGCCGCGGGCCTTTGTGTGGCCAGCGCTGGCGGCGTTATGGCGGCGGGCGCTGGGGCCACCTACAAGGAAGGCGCCCAGGCCCTGAAGGCCAAGCGTTGGGGCATGGTCATCGACAGCAAGAAGGTCGGCACCAAGGAAGCCATTGATGTGCTGGCCAAGGCCTGCCACGATGTGCACAACGTGCCCAACATCCCGGGCAAGCAGAACATCATGTGGATCTGGGCCGCCGGTTTCGAGCAGGCCTTCGATCAGCCCAACAACTTCATGGATGAGGGCCTGGAGAAGCGCCAGTTCCCGATTCTGTGCAACCACTGCACCAACGCCCCGTGCGTTCGCGTGTGCCCCACACAGGCCACGTACAAGCGCCCGGACGGCATCGTGGCCATGGACTACCACCGCTGCATCGGCTGCCGGTACTGCATGGCTGGCTGCCCCTTCGGCGCGCGCAGCTTCAACTTCATGGAGCCGCGCCTGCACCTTGATGTGACCAAGCTCAACAAGGACTTCCCCACCCGCATGCGCGGCGTGGTGGAAAAGTGCAACTTCTGCGTGGAGCGACTGGCCCAGGGCAAGCAGCCCGCCTGTGTCGAGGTCTCCAACGGCGCGGTGGTGTACGGTGATCTGAGCGATCCGAACTCCGAGATCCGCAAGATCCTGCGCGAGCATTACACCATCCGGCGCAAGCCGTCGCTCGGCACGGAACCGAGCGTCTACTACATCATTTAGGGGGCCGTCATGCTCGAAAAAGCACTCAAGGGAAGTCCCAAATACTACATGTGGGTTGGGTTCCTGCTGCTGGTGATCCTCGGCACCTCCGGGTTCTACATCATGCAGCTCATGGAAGGCCTGACCATCACCGGCATGAGCCGTGATGTGTCCTGGGGCTTCTACATCGCCCAGTTCACCTACCTGGTCGGTCTTGCCGCCTCCGGCGTCATGATCGTTCTGCCGTACTACTTCCACCACTACAAAAAGTTCAAGGACCTCGTCATCTTCGGCGAGTTCATGGCCATCGCCGCCGTCGTCATGTGCCTGGGCTTCATCGTGGTCGACATCGGCCAGCCGCAGCGCATGCTCAACGTGGTGCTGTTCCCCACGCCCAATTCCATCCTGTTCTGGGACATGCTGGTGCTGAACGGCTACCTGATCCTGAACGTGCTGGTCGGCTGGACCTGCCTTGAGGCCGACCGCCAGGGCCTGCCCCACCCCAAGTGGAGCCACACCCTGGCCTACGTGTCCATCATCTGGGCCTTCTCCATCCACACCGTCACGGCGTTCCTGTACCAGGGCCTGCCGGGCCGCCACTACTGGCTCACCGCCATCCTGGCCGCCCGCTTCCTGGCCAGCGCGTTCTGCTCCGGCCCGGCCATCCTGCTGCTGGTCATCATGCTCACCGAGAAGGTCACCACCTTCAAGGCCAACGTTGAAGGTCTGGCCACCCTGGCCAAGATCATCACCTACGCCATGTGCGTGAACGTGTTCTTCTTCCTGCTGGAAGTGTTCACGGCCTTCTACTCCGGCATCCCCGGCCACACCCACTCCATCGTCTACCTGTTCAAGGGCGTGCACGGCCACCACGAGCTGGTGCCCTTCATGTGGACGGCGGTGGTGCTGGGCCTGGGCAGCCTGTGCCTGCTCATTCCGCCCAAGCTGCGCGACAACATGAAGCTGCTGCCCTGGTCCCTGGCCATCCTGGTCATCGCCACCTGGATCGACAAGGGCCTCGGCCTCTTGATCGGCGGCTTCAACCCGACCCCGTTCGAGACCATCGCCCCCTACTGGCCCACCGGCAAGGAGCTCATGATCTCGCTCATGATCTACGCCACCGGCGCCCTGGTGGTGACCATCCTGTTCAAGATCGCCACCGAGGTGAAGCAGGAGATCGGCGCCAGCCAGAAGCCGGCCGTCGAGTAACCCGCCCACGCTCACAGCGCATCGCATACCAAAGCGCCCCTTCGGGGGCGCTTTTTTTATGCGCGCCGCAGGGTAAAACCAGCGCAAAACCGGCCTTGAACACCCACACCTCTTGCGGGAACTCCGGCCTCAGCGCGGGTTTGCCATTCACCGCACCGCTAATCTTCCCCGTTATGCCACTCACCGATTGAACCCACCCGTAACCCGCCGGAGCGGGTATGGCATTGCGGTTGCGCGCGGGCACTCACGCCCGGGTGGGCAAACAGCAGGAGGGCCAGGGGTGGAAGGGAGCAAGGTGTTGGATTTGACGGCAGCGGACAACCGGGGCTGGGTGGTCGTTTTTTCGGGCATGGGGCTGAATTTGGCCCTGGGCGTGCTGTACGCCTGGAGCGTGTTTGCCAAGCAAATGACCGAAGCCGTGGAGGCTGGCGGCCTGGGCCTGAGCAAGACCGAGGCCTCCCTGCCCTACATGCTGGCCATCGGCGTGTTCGCCCTGATGATGGTGCCCGCCGGACGGCTGCAGGACCGCATGGGACCGCGCGTGGCCGCCATGGCCGGGGCGCTGCTCACCGGGGCGGGGCTGCTGGTGGCCAGCCTGGCAACCCCGGGCAACATGCTGCCCATGCTCGTGGGCTTCGGCCTCATGGCGGGTTCCGGCTTCGGCCTGGGCTACGCCGCGGCCACTCCCGCCGCCATCAAGTGGTTCCCGCCCGAGAAGAAGGGCCTGGTCACCGGCATCGTGGTCAGCGGTTTCGGCCTGGCCCCGGTATACATCGCGCCCCTCAGCAAGTTTCTGCTCACAGCCCACGGCGTGGGCGGCGCGTTCCGCATCCTGGGCATCGCCTTCACGGCGGTGACGCTCATCCTGGCGCGCTTCATCGTCAATCCGCCCACCCCCGTCGCCGTGGCCGGGGCCAAACCCGCCGCCTCGGCCCAGGGCGCGCTCTGGCGCGAGATGGTCGCCTCGAAGTCCTTCTACCTGCTGTACATCGAGTACACCTTCGCGGCCCTGGCCGGGCTCATGATCATCGGCCATTTGGCCAAGATCATCGCGGTGCAAAGCGGCGGCCTGGTGCAAACGGGCTTTGTGCTGGTGGCCACCATGGCCATCTTCAACGCCCTGGGCCGGCTCATGGCGGGCATCTTGTCAGACAAGTTCGGGCGCATCCGCACCCTGGCCGTGGTGCTGCTGAGCCAGGCCAGCGTGATGCTCGTTTTCCCGGGCCTGGAGGGCATGATGGGCTTCTTCGCCGGGTCCGCCGTGGTCGGGTTCAGCTACGGCGCGTGCCTAGCCCTGTTCCCGGCCACGGTGAGCGACTTCTGGGGGGCCCAGAACTTCGGCCTCAACTACGGCATCCTGTTCACAGCCTGGGGGCTGGGCGGCGTGTTCGGCCCACTCCTGGCCGGGTCCATCGCCGATGCCACAGGCAGCTACAAGCTGGCCTACTACATCGCCGCCGGGCTGCTCATCGCCGCCGCCGGACTCACCACCATCACCAGAAAGCCCGCCACAAAGTAAAGTCCAGCGGCGACCGCTCCCCCCGCGACAACAAGGCCCCGGTTTCGACCGGGGCTTTTCCTTGGCCCAGGGCCGGGTGGGCCGGTCCCTACTTCCCGGCCTTGCGGCGCAGGGTCACGCTCTCCCCGCCTATGCCCCAGTTGTCCGTGTCCACCTCGTCGATGACCACCACGGTGGTGGCCGGGTTCTTGCCCAGGGTGTCGCGCAGGAGCTCGGTGACGCCCTTGATGAGGGCGGCTTTCTGTTCGGGCGTTGCGCCCTCGCGGGTGATCTTGATGTTGACGTACGGCATGGGGGTCTCCGAGGGTTGGGGCCGGGGTTGTGGCCTGAGTTATGGGGGGGAGTTATGCGCCCGTGTACAGTTTTGACAATGCTGTTCCGCCCAGGTATATTCCCCGCCTTTCCCGACCTCAACAACCAAATGCCGTCAAAAAGAGAGCCATGAGCGTCATCCAGAAAATCAAGGGCTTCGCCGACATGTTCCCCGAGGATTCCCGCGCCTTCACCCGCATGGAGGACGCCGCGCGCCTCATCTTCGGCCGTTACGGCTTTGGCGAGTTGCGCATCCCCGTGCTGGAGCGCACCGAGCTGTTCGCCAAGGGCATCGGCGAGGACACGGACGTGGTGGGCAAGGAGATGTACACCTTCACCGACCGGGGCGACCGCTCCCTGACCATGCGGCCCGAGGCCACGGCCGGGGCCCTGCGCGCCTGCATCGAGGCCGGTGTCATCGAGCCGGGCAAGCCCTCCCGCTACTACGCCTTTGGTCCCATGTTCCGCTACGAGCGCCCGCAAAAAGGCCGCATGCGCCAGTTCCACCAGATCGACGCCGAGCTGCTGGGCAGCGCCGAGCCCCAGGCGGACGTGGAAGTCATCCTCATGCTGCGCGACTACCTAGCCGAGCTGGGCATCGGCGAGCTGACCTTCGAGCTGAACTCCCTGGGCTGCCGCGAGTGCCGCCCGGAGTACCGCGCCGCCCTCACCGCGTTTTTCGAGGCCCTGGACCACGAGAAACTCTGCGAGGACTGCCGCCGACGCATGCACAGCAACCCCCTGCGCGTGCTGGACTGCAAGGTTCCCAACTGCAAGGCGCTGGTCAAGGACGCCCCGGCCATCGGCGACCACCTCTGCGGCGGCTGCCGCGACCATTTTTCCGCCGTGCTGGCCCTGGTGGACAGCGCTGGCCTGACCTACACGCTGAACCCCCGCCTGGTGCGCGGGCTGGACTACTACCAGCGCACCACCTTCGAGGTCACCAGCGGGGCCATCGGCTCCCAAACCGCCGTGGCTGGCGGTGGCCGCTACGACGGCCTGGTGAAGCTCCTGGGCGGCCCGGACGCTCCCGGCGTGGGCTTTGCCTGCGGCATGGAGCGCTTGGCCATGCTCATGGACAAGCAGGAGGCCCCCAGGCCGGACTTCTACCTGGCCGTGACGGACACGCGGGAAGGCAGCGGCGCACTGAACGCGGCCCTGCTGCTGGCCCACAAGCTGCGCCAGCGCGGCCTGAGCGGCGACTGCGACTACACGGCGGGCAGCATGAAAAGCCGCCTGCGCCACGCCGGGCGCACCGGGGCGCGCAAGTGCTACATCCTGGGCGCGGAGGAGTTCGACGCGGGCCAGGTGACCATCAAGGACATGGACGAGGGCGAGCAGATGAAGATCGCCCTCGCGGCCTTCGACAACTAGGCGCAGAACAACGAGACGCTGATCAACGAGGCGCAGAACAACAGCGCCCGGCGAAGCCAAACCGACGACACCACCGCCCCGGCCCACGCGAGGCGAATACATTTCCAAAAGGAACCCACATGACCGAGCAGACCACCAAAACCGACGAGCGCGACTACGACGAGTACCGGGTCGTCCAGGACCTGGGCGGCTGGAAGCGCACCCACAGCTGCAGCCAGCTCACCGCCGCCAACGTCGGCGAGGAAGTGACCATCATGGGCTGGGTGCAGTTCCGCCGCGACCACGGCGGGCTCATCTTCATCGACCTGCGCGACCGCGAGGGCCTGACCCAGACCGTGTTCAGCCCCGAGGTGGCCCCGGAGGCCCACGAGCGCGCCCACGCCATCCGCATCGAATACGTCGTGGCCCTGCGCGGCATCGTCAAGCCCCGGCCGGAGGGCATGACCAACACCAGCATGCACACCGGCGAGATCGAGGTGTACGTGACGGAGTGGAAGCTGCTGAACACCAGCGACACCCCGCCCTTCCCCATCGAGGACCGGGTGGACGCCGCCGAGATGCTGCGCCTGAAGTACCGCTACCTCGACCTGCGCCGCCCGCGCCTGGCCAGGAACTTCATCCTGCGCAACAAGGCCGCCCAAAGCGTTCGCCGCTACCTGGACAGCCTGGGCTTTCTGGAAATCGAAACCCCGGTGCTGACCAAAAGCACCCCGGAGGGCGCGCGCGACTTCCTGGTGCCCAGCCGCGTGAACCAGGGCATGTTCTACGCCCTGCCGCAGAGCCCGCAGATCTTCAAGCAGCTGCTCATGGTGGGCGGCCTGGACCGCTATTTCCAGATCGTCAAATGCTTCCGCGACGAGGACCTGCGCGCCGACCGCCAGCCCGAGTTCACCCAGATCGACATCGAGATGAGCTTCCCCGACGAGGAGCAGATCATGGGCATGGCCGAGGGCCTGGTGCGCACGTTGTTCGCCGAGACCATCGGCGTGGCGCTGCCAGCCGCATTCCAGCGCATGAGCTACAAGCAGGCCATGGACGAGTACGGCGTGGACAAGCCGGACGTCCGCTTCGGCCTCAAGCTGGTGGACGTGAAGGACATCTTCGTGGGCGGCGGCTTCAAGGTATTCGCCGGCGCGCCCATGCTCAAGGCCATCCGCGTGCCCGGCGGCCTGGAGCTCTCCCGCAAAGAGATCGACGACTACACCGAGTTCGCCAAAATTTACGGCGCCCAGGGCCTGGCCTGGATCAAGGTGAAGGAGGACGGCGAGTGGCAGTCGCCCATCGTCAAGTTCTTCTCCGAGGACGAGAAGGCCAAGCTGGCCGAGCGCCTGGGCATGGTCCCCGGCGACATCGTGTTCTTCCAGGCCGCGCCCGCTGATGTGACCAACGCCTCCCTGGGCAACCTGCGCCTCAAGTTGGGCGAGCGCTTTGGGCTCATCGACGAGAAGGCTTACGCCCCCCTGTGGGTGACGGACTTCCCGCTGCTGGAATACGACCCTGAGGACAAGCGCTGGGTGGCCAAGCACCATCCCTTCACCTCGCCCCAGCCGGGCCAGATGGACACCATCGCCTCCGATCCGGGCGGGGCCCTGGCCCGCGCCTACGACCTGGTGCTCAACGGCAACGAGATCGGCGGCGGCTCCATCCGCATCCACACCCCGGGCGCGCAGAAGGCCATGTTCAGCGCCCTGGGCATCGGCGAGCAGGAGGCCGAGGAGAAGTTCGGGTTCCTCATCGAGGCCCTGAAATTCGGCGCGCCCCCGCATGGCGGCATTGCCTTTGGCCTGGACCGCATTATCATGCTGCTGACGGGCTCGAAGTCCATCCGCGACGTCATCGCCTTCCCCAAGACCCAGAAGGCCGCCTGCCAGATGACCGAGGCCCCCAACGTGGTGGACAACCGCCAGCTCCGCGAGCTGGGCATCCGCCTGCGCGAGAAGGTGGCGGAAGCAGCCCCTGAAGAAACGAAGAACGAGGCCTAGACCAATGGCGAAACTGCCCATTTTGACCTACCCGCACGCCGTGCTGGCCGCCAAGGCCCAGCCCGTGGGCGAGATCACGCCCGAGCTGTCCGCCCTCATCACGGACATGATTCAGACCATGTACGAGAGCGACGGCGTGGGCCTTGCCGCGCCGCAGGTGGGGCACAGCATCCGGCTCATCACCATCGACGAGACCGGCCCCAAGGAGCGCAAGAGCCCCATGGTGGTCATCAACCCGGAGTTCGTGGAGTGCACAGGCAAGAAGGAGTCCGAGGAGTCCTGCCTGTCGCTGCCCACCTTCACCTGCAAGGTCAAGCGCGCCGAAAACGTCACCGTGAAGGGCAGGAACGAGAAAGGCGAGGACATCGAGATCAAGGCCGAGGGCCTGCTCGCCATCATCCTGCAGCACGAGATGGACCACCTGGAGGGCAAGACCCTGGTGGACCACGCCAGCCGCCTCAAGCGCACCATGTACGAGACCAAGATCAAGAAGTGGAAGGATTAGGCCCATGGAAGGCCTGAAGGATCTCCGTCTGGGCCAGACGAGTGACAGTCCGCCCAGCCCGCCCCTGCGCGTGGTGTTCATGGGCACGCCGGACTTCGCGGCGGTGATCCTGCGCGCGCTCATGGCCTGGCCGGGGGCGGAGCTGCTGGCCGTTTACACCCAGCCCGACCGCCCCTGCGGGCGCGGGATGGAGTGCCGCCCCTCCCCGGTGAAGCTGGCCGCGCTGGAGGCTGGCATCGAAATCCGCCAGCCGCTGAACTTCAAGGACCCGGCGGACGTGGCCGCCCTGCGCGCCCTGGAAGCCGATGTCCTCGTGGTGGCGGCGTATGGGCTCATCCTGCCCCAGGCCGTGCTCGACGCCTGCCGCCTCATGCCCATCAACGTCCATGCCTCGCTGCTGCCGCGCTGGCGCGGGGCCGCGCCCATCCAGCGGGCCATCCAGGCGGGCGATCTGGTCACCGGCATCACCATCATGAAAATGGAACTGGGGCTCGACAGCGGGCCGATACTGCTGCAGCGCGCCCTGCGCATCGCCGAGGGCGACCACGCGGGCATTCTGCACGACGAACTGGCCGAGATGGGCGCGGACGCCCTGCTGGATGCCCTCACGCGGCTGCCCCAGGGCCGCCTCATGTGCCTGCCCCAGGACGAGACCCTGGTCACCCATGCGGCCAAACTCACCAAGGACGAGGGCCGCATCGACTGGAACCGCGAGGCCGAGGCCCTGCACAACCACATCCGCGCCATGCACCCCTGGCCCGGCGCGTTTTTCGACTGGACCACCCCCGGCGGCAAAACCCTGCGCCTGTCCATTGAGCCCGGCAAAGTGGGCGATGGTGTTCCCGCTGGCGCCACGCCGGGAACCATCACCGGCCTGGTGGACACGGAGCAGGGGCCCATGCTGGGCATCGCCACGGCGGACAAATTGTACCTCGCCGCGCGCATCACCCCGCAGGGCAAAAAGCAGCAAGACGCCCAGGCCTTCGCCTGCGGCTACCTCAAGGCCTGCCAGGGCTAACCGCCCTCAGCGCCGGGAGCCGCACGTGGAGAAACCTTCGCGCAAACGCCTGTTCATCGGCCTCATCGGGGCCACCTGCGCCGTGGTGTGCACCGTGCTGGTGCTGCTGTGGGTCATCCCCTACGTGGGCCTGCGCAACATCCACCCCTGGGCTCCCTGGGCGCTGGGCCTTGTGCTGGGCGCGCTGCTGCTGCTGGTGTGCTGGGCGGGCCTGGCCCTGGTGCTCAGCCTGGTCAGCTCCCGTCCCTTGCCCCTGGCCCGGCGCGTGCGCGGGGTCACCATCAAGCTGCTGCTGCCGCTCATGAGCCTGCTCGGCCGCGCCCTGGGGTTCACCAAGGAGGACATCCACACCTCCTTCATCAAGGTGAACAACGAGCTGGTGCTGCGCGAGCTGGGGCGCTTCCCACCGGGCAAGATCCTGCTACTGATGCCGCACTGCCTGCAAAACAGCCGCTGCGACATGCGCCTGACCTACGACATCGACAACTGCAAGCGCTGTGGCCTGTGCCCGCTCACAGGCCTTTTGGGCCTGCGCGACACGCACGGCGTGCATCTGGCCATCGCCACGGGCGGCACCATCGCCCGGCGCATCGTGGTGGAAAAGCGGCCCCGGCTCATCATCGCGGTGGCCTGCTACCGCGACCTCTCCAGCGGCATCCAGGACACCTACCCGCTGCCTGTGTACGGTGTGCTGAACGAACGGCCCCACGGCCCCTGCCTGGACACCACCGTGCCCATTGAAGCGCTGGAGGCCGCCCTGGCGCGCTTTCTGGAAGCACCGGGCAAGTAGCG
>JAVBYL010000054.1 GCA_030824035.1 Humidesulfovibrio sp. | reverse complement strand
TCAGCAGCATTCCCCTCGGCCTTGTCCTCCCACTTGCCCTCCGGCCGGGGCGCCTTGCCAGCCCTGGCGGCCTCGTCCATGTCGCGGCGGGAGCGACCCAGGCGGGGCGCGCGGGTCTTCAAATGGCGCTCCGGCTCCTTCTTTTCGTGGCTGGAGCGGAACACCGCGGCCAGCGGGGCCTTGCGGATGCCGAGCAGCTTGCGCAGCTGGTTTTCCAGGTACTTGCAGTAGGCATCGGTCACCAGTTCGGCATCGTTGACGAAAAATACGAACATGGGCGGCACTTCGTCCGCCTGGGTGAGGTAGTAGAACTTGGCGCGGCGGCGCTTGATGATGGGGGGCTGGTGCTTCTCCGTGGCCTCCTTCATGGCGCGGTTCAGCGCGCCGGTGCCGATGCGGATGACGCACTCGCGGCGAATCTCCTGGGCCAGGGGCAAAATCTTGTTCGTGCCCGTGCCCTCCAGGGCGGAGATGTACAGTACCGGAACGTGCGCGCAGATGCGCAGGGCCTCCTCATAGGCCAGGCGCAGGTCCTCCATGCGGCCACGCGGCACAAGGTCGACCTTGTTCACCGCCACCATGAAGGGTGTGCGCTGCTCCGCCAAATAGGCGATGAGGCGCTTGTCCTGGCGGCTCAGGCCCTCCTCGGCGTCCAGCACCAGGATGGTCACGTCCGCGCGCTTGCTGCTGCCCAGCGCCCGGTACACGGAAAGCTGCTCCAGGGCATCGTGGATGTGCGAGCGGCGGCGAACCCCGGCGGTGTCCACAAAGGTGTACAGCATGCCGTCGATCTCAAAGCCCACGTCCACGCTGTCGCGGGTGGTGCCCGCCACATCGCTTACAATCTGGCGGGCCTTGCCCACAAGGGCGTTGATGAGCGAGGATTTGCCCGCGTTGGGCCTGCCCAGCATGCACAGCTTCAGGCCGCGCTCCACCCCGTCGTCCTCCGGCTCCGGCTCGATGAACGCCTGGGCGATTTCGGCGATGCGGGCGCGCAGGGTGTTCAGCCCATAGCCGTGCGCGGCGGAAACCGGGGCTATCTCAAAGCCCAGGCCGTGGAAATCAGCGGTGGCCTTGGCCTCGATCTCCGGGCCGTCCACCTTGTTCACCACCAACAGCACAGGCTTGCCGGAGTCGCGTATCTTCTCGGACACGGCGGCGTCCAGGCCTGTGATGCCCTCGCGGCCGTCCACCACGAACAGCAGCACGTCCGCCTCGCTCAAGGCCTCGGTGGCCTGCTCGAACACGCTGTGGTCGATGCCGCCCTCCTCGCTCTCCGGAAGCATGCCGCCGGTGTCGACGATGGCGAGCCGGGTGCCCTCCTCGTACATTTCGCCGTAAAGGCGGTCGCGGGTAACGCCCGGCAGATCGTGGGTGAGGGCTTTGTTCTGGCGCACCAAGCGGTTGAACAGGCTGCTTTTGCCCACGTTGGGGCGGCCTAAAAGAGCGATGATGGGCAACATGTGGTCTTTCCGGATGCCTGGCCGGGGTGAACCCGGCCAGGACTTCATCTGTTCGTTAGGTCAGTTATCTAAGCCGGGCGGCGATCTCCTTGGCAACCTTGACGCCGGAGAGCAGCATGCCGCCGAAAATCGGCCCCATGCGGTAGGAGCCATAAGCCGCGTTGGCGGCCATGCCCGCCACGTACACGCCGGGGAACACCTCACGCGTGTGGTTCACGGTGTTGGCCTCGGCCACGTCGGCCCACATGGACTGCTCGCCCTCGATGCCGCCGGAGGGCGTATTGAGCCGCACGCCGTTTTTGCGCACCAGGGTCTTCAGCATCTCCACGTCGTGTCCCGTACATTCTATGGCATACTTGCAGTGAAGCACAAGCGGGTCGACGTGCAACCGCGCAATCTCCACAGGGCTGGAATTGACCACTAGGCCCATGACGCGCTTGACGCCGTCCACCTCGCGCAGGACAACGTCCTCCACGCTCATGCAGTTGAACACGCGCGCGCCCGCCAGGGTGGCCTTGGCCGCCAGCACGGCGGTGGCGGCAACGGAATCCACGGTGAAGTAGCCGGGGCGGAACTCCTTCAAGGTCAGGCCAGCCTCTTCCAGGATGCCCTTGGCTTCCTCCTGCACCACGATGAAGTTCCAGGTCATGCCGCCGCCCCACATGCCGCCGCCCACGGAGAGCTTGCGCTCGAACAGGCCCACCTTGAAGCCCTGCTCGGAGAGCTTCCAGGCTGCGGTGAGCCCGGAGGGCCCGCCGCCCACGATGGCGACATCCAGGTCCAGACTGTCCCGGAACTTCTCAAAGTACGCGGTGGCTATGGCTTCCGAAACAATCCTCTCGTCAATGATCATTGTGTCCTCCTGCAACTGTTAGCGGTTTTTAAAACTCGCCTCAAACGAAAAGCCGTCCCGATGAAGGGACGGCACTTCGCAGTGTTGCAGTTTTCCCTTCGTCGGCATTACCCGGACAGGTTCAACGGTCGACCCCACAGCCCGACGCGAAGTCTGGCAAGGGGTCCTCTCAGCCCGGTTTATCCGAGCTCCCGCAGGACGGCTTGTTCCTGAAACGGAACTATTTGAAAAGCGTTGCTATGGCCTCCGTGTAGGGGGCGGTCAGCACGCCTTTTTCAGTGATGATGCCATGGATGAGGCGCGCCGGAGTCACATCGAAGGCAAAGTTGAACACGGGCACGCCGTCCGGGGTGATCTGGGTGGCACCCACGTGGGTCACCTCGCGCTGGGTGCGGTCCTCGATGGGAATGAGGCTGCCGTCGGCGGTCTCCGGGTCGATGGTGGACACCGGGGCGGCCACGTAGAACGGAATGCCGAACTCCTTGGCCAAGAGCGCCACGCCGAAGGTGCCGATCTTGTTGGCCGCGTCGCCGTTGGCCGCGATGCGGTCGGCCCCGACGATGACCTTCTGCACCAGGCCGCGCTGCATGAGCAGGGCGCAGGCGTTGTCGCAGGCCACCTTGACCGGGATGCCGTCCTTGTGCAGCTCATAGGCCGTGAGGCGCGCGCCCTGCAAAAAAGGCCGGGTCTCGTTGGCGATGACCATGACCTTCTTGCCCTGCTCCACGGCGGCGCGGATGGGGGCCAGCGCCGTGCCGTAGCCAGCGGTGGCCAGGGCTCCGGCGTTGCAGTGGGTCATCACGGTGTCGCCGTCGGCAATGAGATCCGCGCCGGAGGCGCCGATGGCCATGCAGGTCTCTATGTCCTCTGCGTGCACCACCTTGGCCTTGGTCAGCCAGTGGGCGGAGAGCTCATCCAGGGAAAAACCGGGGTGCTTGGCCCACTCGGCCTGCATGAGCCGCACGGCCCAGCGCAGGTTCACCGCCGTGGGCCGGGCGCTGGCTATCTCCTCCAGCTTGGCGGCCAGGGCCGGTTTCCAGTCTGCACCCGGAGCCAAGTTGGCGGCCACTTCGCGGGCGGCCAGGTAGCAGCCGTAGGCAGCCGTCACGCCGATGGCGGGCGCGCCGCGCACCACCATGACCACCAGGGCCTCGCAGATGTCCTTCACGGTCTTGCAGACGAACCAGTCCTCCCGGGTGGGCAGGTAGCGCTGGTCAAGCAGGACAAGGGCGTCCTTCTCCGGGGAATACTGGATATGCTCCGTCATGATGGAACCTCGAATTATTTAAGTTTTTCCGCAAGCAGTTGGTTGACCACGGCGGGGTTGCCCTGGCCCTTGGTGCGGCGCATCACCTGCCCCACAAAGAAGCCCATGAGCTTGGTCTTGCCCGCGCGGTAGTCGGCAAGCTCCTTGGGGTTCTCAGCCAGCACGGCGTCTATGTCCGCCGCCAGGGCGCTGGTGTCTGAAATCTGCACCAGCCCCTTGGCCTTCACCAGCTCCTCCGGGTCGACCCCGGTTTCCAGCAGCTCGGGCAGAATGTCCTTGCCGCTCTTGGCGCTGATCTTGCCCTCCTCCACCAGCCGCACCAGGGTGGCGAGGTGTTGCGGAGAAAGCTTCAGCTCCGCCACGCTGCCGCCGGTGGCGTTCAGCTCGCGCAGAATGTCGGTCATCATCCAGTTGGCGATCTTCTTGGGCTCGTTGAAGGCCCGCACAGCCGCCTCGAAGTATTCGGCCAGGTCGCGCTCTCCCGTCAGCACCTCGGCGTCCGTGGCGGGCAGGCCGTACTGCTCCATGAACCGCTTCTCGCGGGCCTTGGGCAGCTCCGGCAGCTCGCCCTTCCACTGCTCCAGCCAGCTCTCCTGGAGCACCAGGGGCACAAGGTCCGGGCAGGGGAAGTAGCGGTAGTCGTGGGCCTCCTCCTTGCCACGCATGGAGTGCGTGGTGCCCTTGTTCGCGTCGTACAGCCGCGTCTCCTGCACCACCTTCTCGCCGTCCTCCACCAGATCGATCTGGCGGGCCACCTCGTAGTCGATGGCCTTCTGCACGTGCTTGAAGGAGTTCAGGTTCTTCAGCTCCGCGCGGGTGCCGAAGGCCTCCTGCCCGTAGGGGCGCACGGAAACGTTGGCATCGCAGCGGAAGCTGCCCTCCTCCATGTTGCCATCGCAGATGTCCAGGTACACCAGAATGCTGCGCAGGGCCTTGAGGTAGGCCACGGCCTCCTCGGCGCTGCGCATGTCCGGTTCGCTGACGATCTCGATGAGCGGCACGCAGGCGCGGTTCAGGTCCACATAGCTCGCGTTGTCCGTGGCGGAGTGGATGTTCTTGCCAGCGTCCTCCTCCATGTGGATGCGCGTCACGCCGATGGTCTTGGGCCCCTTGGCGGTGACGATCTCCACACGCCCATGCTCGCAGATGGGCAGGTCGAACTGGCTGGTCTGGTAGCCCTTGGGCAGGTCGGGGTAGAAGTAGTTCTTGCGCGCAAAAACGCTCTTGCGGTTGATCTCGCACTCGATGGCGATGCCCATCTTGGCGGCGTATTCCACAACCTTCCTGTTGAGCACGGGCAACACGCCGGGCATGCCAGAGCACACGGGGCACACGTTCTCGTTTGGCTCCACCCCAAAACGCGTGGAGCAGGAGCAGAAGATCTTGGACGCGGTCTTGAGCTGGGCGTGGACTTCCAGCCCGATGACGGTCTCGTACCTGGCCATGAGCCCTCCAGGCCGTCCTGTTCCTAGGCTCCGGCCTTGCGGCTGTAAAGCTCAGGGTTCAGGCGCGGGTCGTTGTACATCTTGAACTGGTAATACACCCTGGGGCGCTTGGTGCCGGCGGCGTATTCGTCCAGCAGGTCCAGTATGGAAGCGAGCAGGTCGGAACGCTGCTCGGACAACACCACCAGCTTGCGCTGGCATTCGGCAACGTGGTCGGGCGTCACGCCGTTGCGTTCGGTCTGCTCACGCATGTGGAACATCTTGAGCGCCAGGATGGAGCCGCGGTCCATGGCCACGCCGACGGTCTCGGTGTTGTGGCGCACGCGCTGCCCCTCGACCACGGGCGGCATGACGGACTCCAGGGCGCGCACCAGGAACATGTCCAGGCGCTCGATGAGGTCGTTGCGCTCCTGGTTCAGCTTGTCGATGGTGTACTTGCACTCGGCGATGAGCTCCGACCCGGCGTCGTGGCGGCGGGCGCGGTCCTCAACATGCCACAGGCGAAAATTGCTCCAGTGCTGGCGCAGGGTCAGGTCCAGAAAGGCCTTGGCAGTACCCTCGGAGGAGGGCTCGCCGGGAAGCTCGGGGTCACGAACATGCCAGTCGGGCACGGCGCCCTCCTGGGCCGCAAAAGCCTCTTGCAGAAGGGAACGAAGCGAGTCGATGGAAGAGATGGTCATGGTCCTCTCAATTGGCTTTGGCGCGTAGAGCGGATTTGCTCACGAGCAGATACAGGGACGCGGGCGCGCGCAAACCGGATTCCATGCGTTCGGCGCGCTCGCCACTGCCCAGAAAAAGATCGAGCCGGAGGCCCCGGATGTCCGCTCCGGTGTCCTGCGCCAGGGCAAGGCCGCGAAGGGAACCGTATGCGGTGGGCACGGGAACGTCCAGCGCCAAGACGGCGCCCAGCGGCAGGAGACTAGGGTCTGTAGCCAGACTCACAAGCGGCGTCAACGGTTTTCCCAGGGAGCCCTCCCCCACGGCCGAGGTGAAACGGAAGAATACGTAGCTGGGGTTGTCGGCCATAAGTTCTTGTGCCCGCTTGGGATTTTCCGCACACCACTGGCGGATGCTCTCGCGCGCCAGCCGTTCCTTGGGCAACGCCCCGCGCTCCAGCAGAATCGCCCCCAACCCCTTGAAGTCCAGGCCGTTGGTAGCGGCAAAGTGCACCCCGCGCCTGCTCCCGTCCGGAAAGCGCAACACCCCTCCCCCCTCGGTCTGCAGCAGGAAGGGATCGGCCGGGTTGCTCAGCCAGGCCAGCTCCAGCCCACGGCCAGCAAGCGCCCCGTCGATGTCCACGCGGCGGCGCTCATACGCCTGGCCGCCCGTGCGCTTCAAATCGGCCGGGGGGGCGTACAGCGGGTACTCGTAGCCAGCGGCGCGCACAGGGCTGGCCTCCATCTCCGGGGCGTAATAGCCCGTGAGCAGGGGCTGGGGGGTCAGCTCGTACCACACGAAACGTTCGGAAAGCAGGGCTGGCTCGGCGTCCAGCCTGGGCAACACGGTCAGCAGCTCCTCCAAGGTTTGGCGGAACTGCCCCCAGGAAAGCGAGCCGCCGGGGCGCACCAACGCGGGCTGGCGCTGCGGCATGCGGGCGGCGTGCTCCAGGCTGTGGCGCAGGGCGGTGTTCAAATCGGCAAAGGACTCCAGGGACTGCGAGGCCGGGCTGAGGCGCTGGGCCATGCGCTCGGCCTCCTGCCCGCGCAGGGCGCTGAACACGGCGGGGCCGAGGGCCTCCCTGGGCGCGGGGGCCGTGGCCACGGCGGGGGTCTGCCTGCCCTGGGCGGGCCTGCGCATGCTGGCGGGCCGCCCGCCGCCGCCGGAACCGGGCCAGGAGGGCACGTAGTCCATGGCGCCGCAGGCGCTGAGCAGCAGCATGCAGGACAGCAGAAGAAACAGCCGGAAGAGTTGCGGCGGCACCGAACTCCCGGCGGTTACGAACAGCCTGTGGAAAACGCCCATGCCCTCCCCTAGCCGTACTGGTTCACGGAAACATCAAAGAACTTGCCCACGCCGTACTCGCGGCGGCGCAGGAACTTCTCCGGGGCCGGGCCGATGATCTGCAACTCCGGCTGGCGGCGCTGCACATCCAGGGCGATGTTCATCTCCTTGGTGCAGCCGGTGGAATAGGTGGAGTCCTTGCCGGCCCACACGGGCGGGACCTTGCGGCCCATGAGCTCGAAGCTCTTTTCTATGTCCGTGTCGGTCTGGAAGCGCCACACGTTGAGGAACCCGCTGCGCTGCACGCGCTCCCACATGTACATCAGGTCGTCCGCGTCCATGCCTTCTTCAAAATGTTCACCGGGGTTGATGATGAAGGTGTCCTCCATGCGCGAGCGCAGGTGGGCCACAAAGGTGTTCAGCACCTCTATGGCCACCTTCACCTGACCGGGAATGCTGCCCACGATGGCGCTGTAGAACATGACGGTCTTGCCCGCGTTCCTGGCGCGCCGCATCTGGGAGATGATCTCCTCGGCCTTGTCCTGCAGGGCTTCCTCGCTGAACTTGTGCACATGCTCCGGCTTGGGCTTGTAGTACATGCGGAACTTGCCGTGCGCATCGCGGAAGAACACCAGCAGATCGCGGGTGAAGTTGTGGCTGGTGTTGATGAAGCGGCGGTAGAAGGCCTCGCCCTTGGCCAGCACCAGGTCGCACTCCTTCCAGGCGCGGGCGAAGGTGACGCTGACCCGGTAGGGATTGAAGCGCTCGCGGGTGCCATCGGAGATGACCACCAATTGGTGCTCGCGCATGGCCTGCAGCAGCCCGTTCTTGCTGATGCGGTAGTCGCGGATGAAGTGCGCCTCCTTGAACTCCTGGGCCAGCACGGGGTCGCTTTCCAGGTCCCACACGGTCGGGCTGTCGAAGTAGAAGCCGTTCTTGAGGGCCACGACAACGCGGTGGCCCTGGCGCAGCAGCGCCTGGATGATCTTGAGGTCGAAGATGATGCCGCCGCTGGCGCGCGGCAGGTACAGGATGCGCAGCGGCCCGCGCTCCGGGGCGAAGATGCCGCGCAGGGGGCTGAAGTCCACCGCGCCCAGAATCTCCCGCAGACCCTCGGTGTCCATGGACTGGTCGGCGATATCCTCGGTCCAGTAGCGCTTCATGGTGGAAAGGTACAGCAGCCGCTCCATCTCCAGCAGGTCCAGCTCGAAGCGCAGCTGCACGATGCTGGCGCACTGCAGCCGGTCCTCCGGGCACAGGTTGACCAGCTGGTTGAAGTAGCGGCTGTTCACAAAGCGCATGGCCCGCTGGTTCATCTGCAGCTTGATGGCCTGGTAGGGGTCGTCCAGGCCGCTCTGGGTAAGAAAGATGGTCAGCATGCGCTTGAGCATGCGCGAGGGGATGAGAATGGGCGCGTTGATGGCCATGCGGAACTTGTGGCGGCACAAGTGCAGGATGCGGATGCGCAGGTCCTTCTCCGGCACGTGGTCGCGCACCAAGCGCATGAGCAGCTTCCACTGGTCGCCGTACTCGTGGGCCAAATCGGGGGAAAGGCGCGACTTGAGCAGAAAGTGCAGCATCCAGTCGCCGCAGGGCGCGTAGAAGCTGTTCTCCTCCAGGGCCACCATGAAGCGGATCTGCTCCGGCGAGGCGTTCTTGGCCGGATCGATGGAGTGCTCGAGGTTGTTCTCGGTCATGAAGTGCAGCAGAAGCGCATCCAGAACCGGGTTCTGTCCGTAGGTAAGCTCCTTGGCGGTGCTGAAGGCGGGCAATGTCGGCACGATCACCTCTCCGTAAAAAAGCCCTTGGCGGACAGCTTGGAAAAATAGGAGGCTCCGTCCGTAACGAGCATGAGCAGCACAGCGGGGTTGCGGCGTATGACCAGCTGGTCGCCCGCGGCCAGGGGGAAGCAGCGCTGGCCGTCCTCGGTCAGGCGCACGTCGCCGCGCACTTCCTCTATGCCCACGCCGATGTCCTTGTTGGTGGGAACCACCATGGGCCGGAAGTTGTTCAAAAACGGGCACACCGGGGTAATGCAGAAGGCTTCCATCTCCGGGTGCACCAGCGGGCCGCCGGCGGAGAATCCATAGGCCGTGGACCCCGTGGGCGTGCTGATGATGAGGCCGTCGGAGCGCATGGAGCCCACGGGCTCCCCCCCGCGCGAAACGGACAGGCGGATGAGCCGGGCCAAATCGCCCCGACTGACCACCAGGTCGTTCACCGCCACTCCGGAGCGCTCCACGCGGCCTTGGCGGACGAGATCGTAGGCGAGACAAAGGCGCGAAGAAAGCGTATACGTACCGGCCAGCAGCGCCTCGAGGCGCTTGTGCCAGTCCTCCGCGCCCTCGGCCAAAAAGCCCACGCGGCCAAGGTTGAGCCCCAGCACGGGAATGCCCAGGCACAGGGCCTTGCGCGCCGCGCCGATGAACGTGCCATCGCCGCCGAGCACGACAATGGCCTCGTACTGGCTGGAGCCGGGCTCGGCGTTGCGGCAGTCTTCGGCGTTATGCTCCCGCACCTGGGCGGTCGCCTGCCGGGCCGCAAGCCATGTGGCCATCTCCTGGCCAAGGGCAAGGGCCTGGGCATCTCCGGAGCGTGTCAGAATAAGGAAAGAGCGCAGTGATTGTGCCATGCAACGACACTAGTCAAAAGCTTCAGAACATTCAACTCTCTCCACAGACATAGACCAGCTTAAACATTTTATAGTTTTTCTTCGCACCAAACCCTAAAGTTTTCCCCAGCCACTGTCGATACGAGAGTCAAGGTAGGAGTGTTTGAGATGAGTGTTCAACCGGCCAATGTTCGCCTGATGCTGCGCACCTACGGGAAGCAGCTGACCAACGCCAAGAGACTGGCCCGCTTCAAGCGGGCATTGACAGTCTCCGGGGCGCAGGACATGGTGAGCATATCGCGCGAGGCAAAGCGCAAGGAACTGGTGGAACGCATAGCGCAGGAAGTTGTGGAAAACCTCGTTGTTAACGGACAGGACAACCCTGTTATCAACGGAGTTCTCACCACCCTGGAAAACGATTTGGGCGAAAAGGTTATCTTCGACTATCCGCTGGACGGCGGCGAAGTGCAGATACTCCGCCACACGCCGGAAGGCCCGCAGGAGATTGACCGGGACGAGAAGATGCGCATTATGCGCCGTGTCTGGGAAATTACCCTGGCAAGAGTCGACGCCACCATGCTGTAAAGTCCCTGGCTTAAGGGAAGGTGAAATATGGACATCAAGAAGGTATACGGAGATCTGGGCGATTTTTCGCCGCAGCGCTTGGCCGAGAACAACAAGGCCCAGCAGGTGGCTGCCAAGCAGAGCACCGAAACGGCTCAGCAGAGCGGCGACAAGGTGGCCCTCTCGCCCCAGGCCCGTCTGCTCGGCGCTGCGCTCACCGTTGCCAGCTCCGCCGAGGACGTCCGCGCCGAGAAGGTGCGCTCCCTCAAGGAGCAGGTGCAGTCCGGCACCTACAAGCCCGATATCAAGAAGGCCGCAGCCAACCTCCTGCGTGAAGACTTGAGCATGCTCAAGGCATAAGAGAGCAAGCCCCAGGCGCTGCCCTCAAGGGCGAGCCCCCCGCGACCGTCGGTGGTCCGGGGGGTTTGTTTTTTTTCAGCCAACCGGTGCGGGCGCGGATGGCGCAAAAAAAGGGGCCGCCCGAAGGCAGCCCCTTGAATCTCAAAGCGGTCGTTGGTTAGCGACGGCCACCACGGTCGCCGCCACGGCCACCACGGTCACGGTCGCGGCCACGGTCGCCGCCACGGTCGCTACGACCCGGGCCATCGCCGCGCGGGGCGGGACGACGGAACTCGTCGATGCTCACTTCCTGCCCGGCCTGCTCCATGAGCCAAGCCTTGCGGGACAAGCGGATGCGGCCATTGGCCTCAAGCTCGATGACCTTGACCCACACTTCCTGGCCAAGCTGCAGGATGTCGGTCACGTTCTCGATGCGCTCGATGTCGAGCTGAGACACGTGCAGCATGCCCTCCGCGCCAGGCAGAATCTCCACCAGCGCGCCGACCTCAAGGATCTTTTTGACCACGCCCAGGTAGTTGCGGCCCGGTTCGGGGGTCTGGTCGTAGTACAGCACCATGGCCTTGGCCTTCTCCAGGGACTCGACATTGGGCGCGAAGATGGCCACGCGGCCGGAGTCCTCGATGTCAATGGCGGCCTGGGTCTCGGCGGTGATGGCCTTGATGTTCTTGCCGCCGGGTCCGATGACACTGCGGATCTTCTCAGGATTGATGTGCACCACCACCATCTGCGGAGCCAGCTCGGACAGTTCCGGACGCGGCTTCTCGAGCACCATGTTCATGTGCTCCAGGATGTGCATGCGGGCATCGCGGGACTGGGCCAGGGCGCGGCGCAGAACCTCGTAGGGGATGCCGGTGGTAATCTTGATGTCCATCTGGATGCCGGTGATGCCGCGCGCGGAGCCGGCGACCTTGAAGTCCATGTCGCCCAGGGCGTCCTCGTCACCAAGGATGTCGGTGAGCACGATGAACTCGTCGCCTTCCTTCATCAGGCCCATGGCGATGCCGGCCACGGGCTCCTTGATGGGCACGCCAGCGTCCATGAGCGCCAGGGAGGCGCCGCAGACGGTGGCCATGGAGGAGGAACCATTGGAGTCCATGACCTCGCTGACGACGCGCAGGGTGTACGGGAACTCCTCAGCCGTGGGCAGCACGGGCAGGATGGAGCGCTCGGCCAGGGCGCCGTGGCCGATGTCGCGGCGGCTGGGGCCGCGCAGGATGCGCACTTCGCCCACGCAGTACGGGGGGAAGTTGTAGTGCAGCATGAAGCGCTTGGTGTCCTCGCCGATGAGGGTCTCAATGCGCTGCTCGTCGCGGGAGCTGCCCAGGGTTGCAACGGCAAGGGCCGAGGTTTCGCCGCGGCGGAACAGGGCGGTGCCGTGGGTCATGGGCAGCACGCCCACTTCAATGGACAGGGGGCGCACGGTGGTCAGGTCGCGGCCGTCGATGCGGATTTTCTCAGAGCGCACGCGCTCGCGGACGATCTTCTTCTCCAGGTCGCTGACGACGCCGGAGGCCTGCTTCTGGGCATCGGCCATATCCGGGAACTTGGCGGCAACGGCCTCCAGGGCGGCCTTCTTGGCGGCATCCTTGGCATCGCGCCGGGCCATCTTCTCGGTCATGGCGAAGGCGGCCTTGAGGCCAGCGGTGGCGATCTCTTCGACACAGGCGACGATGCCTTCGTCGGCCTTGGGGGCGACAACCTCGATCTTGGGCTTGCCGACCTTCTCACGAAGCTCGTCCTGCAGGTCGAACATGGGGGTGAGCTGCTTGTGGCTCCACTCCAGCGCCTCGGCAACGAGCTCCTCGCTCACGAACTCCGCGCCGCCCTCAACCATGACGATGGCGGAACGGGTGGCGGCGAAGATGAGGTTCAGCTTGCTCTCGGCGGAGATCTGCTTGTAGCTGGGGAACAGCACAAACTCGCCGTTCACATAGCCCACGCGGGCGCCGCAGATGGGGCCTTCGAAGGGCATGTGGGAGATGTGCAGCGCGGCGGAGGCGCCGGTGATGGCCAGCACGTCGGGATTGATGGTGTTATCGGCGGAGAGGACCGTGGCGATGACCTGGACCTCGTCGCGGAAGCCCTTCTTGAACATCGGGCGGATGGGACGGTCGATGAGGCGGGAGACGAGGGTCTCGCGCTCGCTGGGGCGGCCGATCTCGCGGCGGAAGTAGCTGCCGGGGATGCGGCCGGCGGCGTAGGACATCTCCTGGTAGTTCACGGTCAGCGGGAAGAAGCCGCGGTCGATCTCCAGGGGCTGGCTGACGGTGGTGACGTGCACCACGGTGCCGCCGGACTGGACCCACACGGCGCCGCTGGCCTGCTTGGCCATCTTGCCGTGCTCCAGCACAACGTCCATGTTGCCGACCTTGGTGGTCAGGCGAGTTTTTTCAAAAGGAACGAGCATGTGTTCTCCTTGGCGAAAGGTTTCCGCCCAGACGCATGCTCCCTTGCCCAGGGTTTAGCCGGCTTGGGGAAGGATTCTTGCGCTTGCCTTGGGCAAGCTGTGCGCGCAAAAACACTTTCCGCAGCCAACTAAAGGGGGTCTTGAGCATCATTCGCGTCATGGGCGAGGTGTCCGGTTTTGCCCGGCGCTTGGCGAGGTTGGGCGAGAGGGTGTCCGCAGGGACAGGGGCGGGAGGCTTGCTCCCACCCCTGCCGCGTGCGGGGGGTGTCCTATTTGCGGAGACCCAGTCTCTCGATCAGCTCACGATAGCGCTGGACGTCCTTCTTCTTCAAGTAGTTCAGAAGCTTCCGGCGATGGCTGACCAGCTTGAGCAGGCCAGTGCGGGAGTGGAAGTCCTTCTTGTGCACTTTGAAGTGATCAGTGAGGTACAAGATGCGCTCGGTAAGCAGCGCAACCTGCACTTCAGGAGAACCAGTGTCTCCCTCGTGCGTCTTGTAGGTCTCAATAACCTGAGTCTTTCCTTCTGGCGTCATGACCACAGCGGTACCCTCCTTTGGGGTGTTGGTTATGCCGGAGGCTCCCCGTTCAGGTGGTTGCGTTCGCCGCGTCGCCCCAAAGTCCACGCAGAATCATCCAGCGCAAAACGCCGTCCCTGGTTTGAGCCTCCGCCAGCGCAACGGGTTCACCCTGCTCATCGGCCAAGAGGACGCGCTCGCCGGGAGTACCCGACAAATCGTGTCCGCTCGCGTCGCCCACCGGCAGCCAGGTCCCGTTTTTAACGAGGCCCGTCAGCGCGGGGGTGAGGGTGATCGTGCGCCAGTGCGGGAGCATCTTGCCAAGCGGTATCACCCGCTCGGTAAAACGCTCCGGTTCGCCAAGAACCGCATCAAGGCTGTGGGCCTGGTGGAGCCAATAGGGCTCGCAGGCCTCACGCGTGAGCTGAGAAAGCGCCGCTCCGCAACCGAGCCGAATCCCCAAGCTGTGGACCAGGGATCGAATGTACGTGCCCGCCTGGCAACGTACCCTGAACCTTGCATTGGGGAGCTCAATCTCCAGCGGTTCGACCTCGTGGATCTCGATGGTTTTCTCCTTGGCCGGCACGGCCTCGCCCTTGCGAGCGAGTTCGTAGAGGGGCGTGCCCTCGTGCTTGGCCGCGGAGTAAGCGGGTACTTCCTGCTCCCTGAGGTCTTTCCAGGAGAGGATAGCCGCCCGCACATCGTCTTGCGAAATATTGTCCAGCCCTGCCTCTGCCACCACCTTGCCCTCGGTATCGTAGGTGTCGGTGGTGATGCCAAGGCGCATGGCGCCGGTGTAGACCTTGTCGCCGCTGGTCAGGTATCCTGCCAGCTTGGTGCCCTGCCCAAGCAGAACGAGCAGCACGCCCTCGGCAAGGGGGTCCAGGGTTCCGGCATGGCCGATCTTCCCCTGGCCCAAGGCCTTTTTGATGCTGTTCAGGCATCCTGCGGATGTCGGTCCGCTCGGCTTATGCAGCACGAGCAGCCCATCCAGCTGTGATGCACTTCGTTTACGTCTTCCCACGGCTCACCCTCTACACCAGCCCGAGGCTTTCGCCAAGTGCTTCCACGAGGTGCATTTTGGCCGAGAGGATGTTCTCCCGGATGTTGCCGCCCGAGGCGTTCCTGTGCCCGCCGCCGCCGAAAAGAGCGGCCACGGTCTGCACATTGTCCGCTCCGGAGGAGCGCAGGCTGAACTTGTACGAGCCGTCCTCCTCCTCTCGCAGGATGACCGCCGCGCGCGTGCCGCGCAGCCGGCGCAGAAAATTGACGATCTCCTCACAGTCCGCCGGGGTGGTTCCCGTGCGGGCGAACATGCCCTGGGTCACCTGGACCACGGCCACCTTGCCGTCGTAGAACAGCTCCGTGGTGGCGAGGGACTCCCCCCACAACTTGAAGCGGTTCACCGCCCACTGGTTGCGGATCTTGCCGTTCACCGCGCCGGGGGAAAGCCCCAGGCGGATGAGCCGCGCAGCCAGCTCCATGATCTCCGGGGTGGTGTTGTCGAAGGTGAAAAAGCCGGTGTCCGTGGCGATGCCGAGGTAGATGGCCTCGGCCAGGGGCCCCACGAGGGGAATCTCCAACTCGTCGGCCAAATCGGCGATCATTGCCGCCACGGCGGAATACTTCTCGTCCACCCAATTGAACTGGCCAAACTGCGGGTTGCCCAGGTGATGGTCGATGTTGGCCACAGGAATGGAGGCCATCACCTTGTACAGCTCGTCGCCCACGCGTTGCGGCGCGCCGCAATCCAGCACAAAGGCCCAATGGAACTCCGCCCCGGCCAAGGTGCTGTGCATGGTGCCGGGCAGCTCCAGCCAATCGTACTGGCGGGGCAGGTCCGAGGTATTGTACAGGCAGAACTCCTTGCCAAGGGAGGCCAGGATGTGGCCCAAGGCGATGGTGGAGCCTATGGCGTCACCATCGGGGTTGGCGTGGGAGGCGACCAGGAATTGGTCGCTACGCCGGATGAGGTCAGCTATGTTCGCTGCCGGGCTTGGCATAGACCATGTCCTCAAGAAAATCATCGTGCGCGAAACGCAAATCCGGCAATTGGCGCATGTTCATGCGCCGGGCCAAGCCGGAACGCAGGAACCCCTTGGCCTTGTTCAGGCCGTCCAGGGCCGCCGCGCGGCGCTCGGCCCCACCGCCCACGGTGAAGGTCACCAGGGCAATGCTCATGTCGGCGTTGAGCTTCACGCCGGTCAGGCTCACCAGCTCAAGGCGGGGGTCCTGCACTTCCTCGATGAGCATGTTGGCCAGCTCCCGCAAAATGAGGTCGCCCATGCGGATGGAGCGTCTGCTCCCTGATGCTTTCATTCATCGACTCCGCTGCTGCTGAAAATTTCGGTGTCGCAGTTCACGAGTTCCACCGGGGTAATGGCTTCAATCATGGCCAGGGCCTTGGACAAACGGCTTTCGACCTTGGCGGTATCGCCCGAGACGGTGACCACGGCCAACACCAGCTTCTGGTGCGCGTCCTGCGCGTCCACCTCGCTGACGGCCACGTTGAACGTGTTGCGAAGCTTCTGCTTCAGACTCTGGGCCACCTGCCGCTTTCCCTTGAGGGAGTCGTTGCCGTGCAGGCGGAAGGTGAGGGTCATCACCCCGATGATCATGCAGTCCCACTTTGCGCCCCCGGCGTCAATGCGCAACCGCTATGGGCTGCGCATTGACCACCGGCGCGTGCGCCTGCGCTACTGGAGGGTGCGCGCCACTTCCTTGGTTTCAAAGGCCTCGATGACGTCGCTGATCTTGATGTCGTTGAAGTTCTCCAGGCCGACACCGCACTCGTAGCCCTTGGCCACTTCCTTGGCGTCGTCCTTGAAGCGCTTGAGGGAGGACAGCGTGCCGGTGTAGATGACCACACCCTCGCGCAGCAGGCGGACCTTGGCCTGGCGGGTGAGCTTGCCGTCCACCACCGCGCAGCCTGCCACCATGCCCACCTTGGGCACGCTGAAGGTCTCGCGCACTTCGGCCTGGCCGAGGTACACTTCCTGGATATCCGGGGCGAGCATGCCGCTCATGGCGTCCTTGATCTCGCCCACCAGCTTGTAGATGATGTCGTAGAAGCGGATTTCAACGTGCTCGCGGTCGGCCACTTCCTTGACCTTGGCCGTGGGGCGCACGTTGAAGCCGATGATGATGGCCTGCGAGGCCGAAGCCAGCAGGATGTCGGATTCGGTGATGGCGCCGGTGCCGCCGTGCACGCACTGGATCTTCACCTCGTCGGTGGAGAGCTTGTTGAGCGCTTCGGTGATGGCCTCGAGCGAGCCCTGAACGTCGGCCTTGAGCACGAGGTTCAGGTTCTTGGTCTCATGGTCCGGCCTGGACTGCAGGAAGGACTCCAGAGTCAGGGTGGACTTGCCCACCAGGTCGCGCTCGCGCTGCTTGGACATGCGGCTTTCCGCGATCTTGCGGGCCACCTTGTCGTCCGCCACAACCACGAACTCGTCGCCGGCCTCGGGCACGACGTCGAAGCCCTGGATTTCCACCGGGATGGCGGGGCCAGCCTGCTTGATCTTCTTGCCCTGGTCGTTGAACATGGCGCGGACCTTGCCGTGCACGGTGCCGCACACGAAGGCGTCACCGTTGCTCAGCGTGCCGTCCTGGATGAGCACGGTGCCCAGCGGGCCACGGCCCTTGTCCAGCTTGGCCTCAACGATGTGGCCGCGTGCGGGCTTGTTCGGGTTGGCCTTGAGCTCCAGCACCTCGGCCTGCAGCAAAATCATCTCCAGCAGTTCGTCCAGGCCAAGGCGCTGTTTGGCCGAAACGTTGGCGAAGATGGTGGTGCCGCCCCATTCTTCCGGCACGAGGTTGAACTCGGCCAGCTCGCGCTTCACGCGGTCGGGGTTGGCGCCTTCCTTGTCTATCTTGTTCACCGCGACCACGATGGGCACCTTGGCGGCCTTGGCGTGGTTCACGGCTTCGCGGGTCTGGTCCATCACGCCGTCGTCGGCGGCGACCACCAGCACGACGATGTCGGTGACCTGTGCGCCGCGGGCGCGCATGGTGGTGAAGGCTTCGTGGCCCGGGGTGTCGAGGAACACGACCTCGCCCCGGCTGGTGGCGACGTGGTACGCGCCGATGTGCTGGGTGATGCCGCCCGCCTCGCCCGAGGCGATGCTGGTGGAGCGGATGGCGTCGAGCAGCGAGGTCTTGCCGTGGTCGACGTGACCCATGATGGTGACCACGGGCGGACGCGCCTTGAGATCCTCGGCGGTGTCCGGAGCGGTGGTGACCAGGAATTCCTGCTCGTCAAAGGAGACGTTCTCCACCTCGTGGCCGAACTCGCTGGCGACCAGGGTCGTCGTGTCCAGGTCAAGGGCTTGGTTGATGGTGGCCATCATGCCCATGCCGAAGAGCATCTTGATGATCGCCTGCGCCTTCACGCCCATCTGGTGGGCAAGGTCGGAGAGGCGGATGGTCTCGTCGATGCGGATCTTGCGCTTGCCGACGACCTTCGGGGCCTCCTCGCGCTGCTCGCCGCCGTGGCGGTGCTTCTTGCGGCGGCCAGACTTCAGGCGCATCGGCAGATCGCCGTCCTC
>JAVBYL010000057.1 GCA_030824035.1 Humidesulfovibrio sp. | reverse complement strand
TTGAGCGCCAGCAGGTTGGTCTGGTCGGCAATGTCGGTGATGACGGTCATGATCCGGCCGATGTCCTCGGCCTGCTTGCCCAGGTTGCCCATGTCGCGCTTGAGCAGGTCGGTCTGCTTCTGCACATCGTCCATGCCCTTCACCACATTCTCCAGCAGCTTGGCGCCCTCCTGGGCCTTGGTGCGGGCCGCGTTGGCGGTATCGGCCGCGTTGCCCGCGTTCTTGGCCACCTCCAGCACCGTGGCGTTCATCTCCTCCATGGCGGTGGCGGTTTCGGCCACGCGCTGGGCCTGGTTCTCGGAGCCCCGGCTCGATTCATCGATTTGGGAAGAGAGCTGGGTGGAGGCGCTGGTCACCGCTTCCACAATGCCCTCCAACTTGGCCGAGGCCTGGAGCATGCCCTCGCTCCTGGCCTTTTCCGCCTGCTTGCGGGCCTCCTGGGCCTCCTGGGTGGCCTTTTCCGCCGCCTGGCTCTTTTCCTCGGCCTGCAGGGTCTTGGCCTGAATCTCCAGAATGTTCTGCTCCAGCTTGCTGGCCGTGGTGTTGATGGCGTCGTAAATGCCGCCGATCTCGTCCTGGCGGTCGTGGCTGATGCGCCGGTCGTACACGGCGCGGGAGATGTCGCCCAGGGACTCCACCACGCGCATGAGCGGGCTCAGGATGAAGCGGGTGGCCACCATCCATATGGCGGCGGCCAGGATGAGCAGGCTGACCACGCCCAGGGCCAGCAGCATGTACAGGGTTTGGAACACCGGGGCCATGATTTCCGCGCGCTCGATGAGGCCGCAGAGCTTCCAGCCCGTCTTGGGCGAGGTGATGACCACGCCGGTGTACTGCTTGCCGTCCAGGGTGAACTCCGCGTGGCCCTCCCCCTTTTGGAACAGCTGGTCCAGGTGCTTGCTGGGAATCTCCGCCACCTTCTTGAAGTTGTAATCCGCGTGGCGCGGGTCGGCCATGATGACGCCGTCGTCCTGGATGAGCACCATGTAGCCGGTTTCGCCGAACTTGATGCTCTGCACCAGGTCGGTGAGCTTCTTGAGGGAGATGTCCATGCCGACGCAGCCGATGATGGTGTCGCCCCGCTTGACCACGCGCATGACGCTGGTCACGGCCTCGCCCGTGGTGGACATGTAGGCCTTGGAGATGGACGCCTTGTCCGGGGTCTGCATGGCCTCGGTGTACCAGGGGCGCTTGCGCGGGTCGTACCCGGCGGGCATGTCGCTGTCCACCAGGGCGCTGACGAAGGCGCCCTTTTGCGTGCCCACGAAAACCTCCACGTAGGCGGGGTGGCTTTTTTGTGCGGCGGTGAACAGCTCCACCACCTCCTTGCCCGCCTTGTCGTCCGCGTCGGGCCTGGCCTTGCGCTTTTCCGTGGTGCCCACGTGGGTGGTGGTTATCTCGTCGATCTTTTGGGTCACGGGGTGCAGGGCCAGCATGTCGGCGTTCTGCTTGCTCTCGTCCAAAAACAGCGAGATGGCGTAGTCCACCTGCCCCAGTTCACCCTTGGTGGCGGCGATGTGCGAGGTGGTGGACTCGTTGCGGAAGGTGAAGCCCACGATGGCGAAGATACCCATGAGGGTGGCGGCGACGACGGAGAGCAGCCCGGCGATGAGCTTCAGTTTGATGGAGCGGTTCATTCGCATTCCCTCGTGTTGGAATTAAGCACATCTTCTCAATGGCGTGCCAGTCAGACCCTTCGCCATGGGGGGGAGAAGTCAGTACTCACTTTAAACATACCGCGCAGGTTGGCGCAAGAGTTTCGTCTGCGCAGGCGCTTCTTAGCAAAAAAAACGTGCGGTTTCACAAAAAACGTGCGGTTCCAGTCCGGGGCGCGCCACGGGCTTGGACAGCGCCGGGGTTTGCGGATATGGGAACCATGCAGGGGCCGCACCGTGCTGGCCCGCGCCTTTGCACCAGAACAGGACCAGAAAAGCGCCGGGCCGCCCACGCCCGCGCAACGCGTAAGGGACCATGTCGCACATTCTTTCCGTTGCCGATTTGACCCGCGCCCTGAAGGACGTGCTGGAGGCCGAGTTCCCCTTTGTTTGGGTGCGCGGGCAGGTGACGAACCTCGCCCGGCCCGGCTCTGGGCACCTCTACTTCACCTTGTCCGACGCGGACGCGGCCCTTTCCGTGGTGTGGTTCAAGGGCAGCCAGGGGCGCGGCGGCGCTGCCCAGGCCGCCCAGGGCGGGGGGGAGGCCATCGATCCGCTTACCGGCGAGGTGCTGGAGCCGGGGCGCAACCTGGCGGCGGAGCTGGCCGACGGCCAGGAGGTACTGGTGGCGGGCCGGGTGACGGTGTACCCGCCGCGCGGCAGCTATCAGCTGGTGGCGGAGCTGGTGCAGCAAAGCGGCGTAAGCGACCTTGCCCTGGCCTTCGAGGCCTTGAAGCGAAAGCTGGACGCCAAGGGCTATTTCGCCGAGGCGCGCAAAAGGCCCATTCCAGCCAGCCCGGCGCGGGTGGCGGTCATCACGGCCCCGCAGGGAGCGGCCGTGCGCGACTTTCTACGCTTGGCCGGGGAGCGCGGCACGGGCGCGCAAATCCGCATCCATCCCTCGCTGGTGCAGGGCGACTCCGCCCCGGCCCAGCTTGCCGCGCAGCTCGACGCGGTGAACGCCGAGGCTGGGGGCAAGGGCTGGGCCGAGGTCATCGTGCTCATCCGGGGCGGCGGCAGCCTGGAGGACCTCTGGGCCTACAACACCGAGACCGTGGCCGACGCCATCTTCCGCTCCCGGCTGCCGGTGGTGACGGGCGTTGGGCACGAGCCGGACGTGACCATCGCCGACTACGTGGCGGACAAGCGCTTTTCCACGCCCTCGGCCGTGGCCACGGGCCTGTGGCCCCTGCGGGCGGACCTGATGCAGCTGGTGGACGGCCTGGAGGCCGACCTGCGGCGCGCCTTCGCCACGCGGCAGGAGCAGCGCGAGGCCCAGCTGGCGGAGCTGCGGCGCGCCCTGGCCTGGCTTTCCCCGGCGCAGCGGCTGGAACGCCTGCACGAGGCCTGGCGGGAAAATACCACGCGCCTGCTGGCCGCGGGCGGCAGAATGCTTGGCGAGCGCGGCCAGCGGCTTGCGGCCGCCACACGGGAGCTGGCCCGCAGCTTTGGCCCGGAGGACGTGGACGCGCGGCAGGCCCAGGTGTTGGCCCTGGGCGAGCGGGCCGGGCTGGCCGTGGAGCTGGCCGCCAGAGAGGCGGCGCGCCGGGTGGAGGTGCTGGGCGCGCGGCTGGCCGGGCTGGACCCGGAGGGGCCGCTGGCGCGCGGGTACAGTCTGGTGCGCGTGGAGCGCACGGGCCGCTTCTTGCGCAGCGCGGCGGAGGTGGCCCCGGGCGACCGCCTGGGCGTGCGCACGGCGGATGGCGAGGTGGCCGCCGTGGTGGCCCCCCCGGCCCTGCCGGTGAAAAAGGCTGGGGGCGGGCGCTAATGCGCGGAATTTTGCTGGTTCAACCCTGGGCAGGTGTGTGGACCCTGGGCCGCTCTTTGCGTATGATGCCTTTCCATAACCTGCGGCAAAGACCGCTGGAGTGAGCATGGCCAAGGAAAAGATGAGTTTCGAGAAGCGCCTGGAGCGCCTGCGCGGCATCGTGGAGGCCTTGGAGCGTGGCGATTTGCCCCTGGAGGAGAGCCTGGCCCTGTACAAGGAGGGCCTGGTGCTGGCCGGGGAGTGCGGCCGCCAGCTGGAAAGCGCCAAGAACGAGGTCAAACTCGTGCAGGAGGGGCTGCTGAAGGAATTCGCCGCCCTTGATGTTTCCACAGCCACAGCCGGAGAGAGCGCATGAACGTGAAGGAAGAACTGGCCCGCCGCGCGGCGGAGGTGGAAGCATACCTGGCCGACTGCCTGCGCGGGCGCGACATTCCCCAGCGCCTGCTGGCCAGCATGGAGTACAGCCTGAACGCGGGCGGCAAGCGCCTGCGCCCCGCCCTGGTGCTCGGCTTCGTGCGCTTGAACGTGGGTCAGGGCTCCGGCCTGGGCCGCAAGTTCCTGCCCTTTGCCGCCGCCCTGGAGTTCATCCACACCTATTCGCTCATCCACGACGACCTGCCCGCCATGGACGACGACGACCTGCGGCGCGGCAAGCCCTCCAACCACAAGCAGTTCGACGAGGCCACCGCCATCCTCGCGGGGGATGGCCTGCTCACCGAGGCCTTCAGCCTCATGTTCTCCTGCGTCGACGAGGCCTGCCCCACGGCGGAGCGGGTGCTGCGCGCGGCCCAGGCCGTCTCCGTGGCCGCTGGCGCGGGCGGCATGGTGGGCGGCCAGGCGCTGGACATGGAATACACCGCCCGCACGGATGTGAGCTTTGAGCAACTGCGCGACATGCACGCCATGAAGACCGGCGCGCTCATCACCGCCGCCTGCGTGGCCGGGGCCATTTTGGCCGGTGCGCCCGTGGCCGATGTGCGCCGCGCCCGCGAATACGGCTGCGCCGTGGGCCAGGCGTTCCAGATAGCCGATGATATTTTGGACGTGACGAGCGACAGCGCGACCTTGGGCAAGCCCGCCGGCAGCGACGAGCGCCAGGGCAAGACCACCTACCCCTCGCTGCTGGGCCTGGAGGAGAGCCGCCGCCTGGCGGCCGAGCGCGCCGCCGACGCCGTGCGCCACCTGGAGCCCTACACCGGCGCGGAGGCGGACTTCCTGCGCGCCCTGGCCCGCTACATCGTGGAGCGCGTGCATTAAATGCCCCGCCCCGCCCGCCAAGGAAACAGCAGATGACCGACATCACACCCCATTCCCTTCTTGCGCGTATCGTCCGGCCCACGGATGTCTCCCGCCTGGGCATGGATGACCTGGCCCGGCTGGCCGGGGAGCTTCGCCGCGTCATCATCGACCAGTGCTCCACCGGCGGCGGGCATCTTGCCCCCTCGCTCGGCGTGGTGGAGCTGACCCTGGCCCTGTTCAAGGCCTATGATTTCGAATCCGACAAGCTCATCTGGGACGTGGGCCACCAGGCCTATGCCCACAAGCTGCTCACGGGCCGGGCGGAGCGCTTCCACACCCTGCGCCAGCTCGATGGCATCAGCGGGTTCCCGCGCATGGCCGAGAACCCTTACGACCACTTCGGCGTTGGCCATTCCAGCACGTCCATCTCCGCTGCCCTCGGCATGGCCGTGGCGCGGGATTTGGCCGGGCAGAAGCACGAGGTCGTCTCCGTCATCGGCGATGGCTCCATGACCGCCGGGCTGGCCTACGAGGGCCTGAACCAAGCGGGCGACATGGGCCGCCGCATGGTGGTGGTGCTCAACGACAACGAGATGAGCATCTCCAAGAACGTGGGCGCGCTGTCGCGGTTCCTCTCGCGCAAGCTCTCCCGCCCCGCGCCCCAGCGCTTCAAGCGGGAGTTCGAGTCCTGGCTGGCCTCCATTCCGCGCATCGGCAAGGATTTGGCCATGTACGCCCGCCGCAGCGAGGACTCCCTCAAGACCTTCTTCACCCCGGGCATGCTGTTCGAGGCCTTCCGCTTCACTTACGTCGGCCCCATCGACGGCCACGACATTCCGGCCCTTGTGGACGTTTTCGAGCAGACCAAGGGCATGGACCGGCCCGTGCTGGTGCATGTGCTGACCAAGAAGGGCATGGGCTACAAGCCTGCGGAGACCAACCCCACGTATTTCCACGGCGTGGGCGGCTTTGAGCCGGAGACGGGCCTGGTGCCCGCCAAGCCCGGCGGCGGGCCCAAGTCGTACACCGAGGTGGTGGGCGGAACCCTCTGCCGCCTGGCCGACACGGACAAGCGCATCGTGGCCATAACCGCCGCCATGCCGGAGGGCACCGGCACCGACTGCTTCCTGCAGCGCCACCCGGAGCGCTTTGTGGACGTGGGCATTTGCGAGCCTCACGCCGTCACCTTCGCCGCCGGTTTGGCCGCCCAGGGCTTTCTGCCCGCCGTGTGCATCTATTCCACCTTCCTGCAGCGCTCCTACGACCAGATCGTCCACGACGTGTGCCTGCAGAACCTGGGCGTGAAGTTCTTCCTCGACCGCGCGGGCCTGGTGGGCGAGGACGGCGCCACGCACCACGGCATTTTCGACATCGCCTACCTGCGCCACGTGCCGAACCTGGTGTTCATGTCGCCCAAGGACGAGGCCGAGCTGGCGCAGATGGTGGCCATGGCCTTCGCCACGCCGGGGCCCGTGGCCGTGCGCTACCCGCGCGGCGTGGGCATCGGGGCCGAGGCGCCGCCCCCCCCTGCCGAGCTGGAGCTCCTGCCCCTGGGCCGGGGCGAGCTGCTGCGCGAGGGCGCGGACGTGCTGGTCATCGCCCTGGGCTCGCGGGTGTACCCGGCCCTGGAGGGCGCGCAGGAGCTGGAGGCCGAGCACGGCCTGTCCGTGGCGGTGTTCAACGCCCGGTTCATCAAGCCCCTGCCTGTGGAGCAGCTTTTGGAGCTGGCGGCGCGCTTCGAGCGCATCGTCACGGTGGAGGAGGGGTGCCTGGCCGGGGGCTTCGGCTCCGCTGTGCTGGAGTGCCTGGCGGATAGCGGCCTGATGGCGGGCAAGACCATCCGCCGCGTGGGCGTGCCGGATGCCTTCATTGAGCACGGCAAGCCCAAGGAGCTGCGCGCCCGCGCTGGCATCGACAAGGCCGGTATCAAGGCCGCTGTGGTTGCGGCGGCAGGGAAAAAGGCTCTAGGCTCCTAAAAATACCCCAGGCTCTTGAGCGCGTCCATCTGCTGCTCCTTGCCCTGGTCGCGGCCTTGGCGCTCGTTGGCGTCGCCCAGCACGCAGCCTTCGCAGGGCTTGGTGCAGGGCATGCAGGAGAGCGAGCGGTAGCCCTGGTGGTACAGTTCGCAGTAGGGCAGCCCCTGCCCGGTGATGAACGCCCAAATGTCCATCTCCGTCCAGTCCAGGATGGGGTTCACCTGCCAGTATTCCGGCGTCATGGCCGTTTGCGCGCGCAGCTCCGCGTAGGGCCTGCCCGCGCGGCTGGGGTGCTCGTCGCGCCGGATGCCCACCAGCAGCACGGCGGTCTTGGTGCCGCGCAGGGCCTCGCCCAGGGGCGTTATCTTGAGGTCGCCGCAGCAGGCGAGCTTGTCCTGCCCCACGGGGTAGGTGGCTATGTCCGCCTGGGGGCGGGCCAGGGTCAGCTCCACGCCCAGGTCGTCGCAGTGCTTGTCGCGGAAGGCCGTCACCTGCGGAAATTTCAGGCCCGTATCCACGCTGATGGCCCGCAACGGGCCCTTGCCCGCGCCGGAGAGCGCCACGCGCCACAGGTGCAGCACCACGCCGGAGTCCTTGCCGCCGGTGTAGGCCACGGCCATCTGCCTGGGGGTAAGGCCGGTGGAGGCGAGCAGGGTGTCCAGGATGTGCCGGGACCTCTCGAGCTTGAAGTCCAACGGGGCTTGGGCGTCCAGCTGGGGCAGGGCCGCCAGGGCTTCCAGAACCGTTGGTTTCGGCAGCGGCGCGGCGGTCGTCAGCTTGGTGTCGTGGGTCACGTGAATGCTCCTGTGGTGCGCTGCTTGCCGTGGTGAGGCTTGAGGGAGTATGCTGCACATGCGCAAAGCCCATTCCCTGGAGTTTTTATGCTGATAAAAATCGAGACGCTTGTAAAGAGCCAAAAGCATCTTGTGCTGGCAACCTGTGGCCAGGGGCTGCCGCACGCCTCGCTGATGGCCTACTGCGTGGCGGAGGCAACCCCTCGCGCGGGCGGGGAATTCTGGCTGGCCACCCTGCGCGGAACCCGCAAATTCGCCAACATCATGCAAAACCAGCGGGCCAGCCTGCTGCTGGATGACCGGTCGGTGGCGGGGGAACCTTCCCTGGCCCTCACCGTGGAGGCGGAGTGCCACCCCTTCGGCTCCACCGTGGCGGGCTCCACGGTGGATGAGGCGGCGGCGCGCGCGGCCTTGGTTGCTCGGCATCCCGGCCTGGCGGGGTTCCTGGCCCAGGCGGAGGTCGCCATGCTGCGTTTTGTGCCCCTGCGTTACCAGCTGCTTTTGGGGCTTACGGAAACTTTTCTGTGGTCGCCAGCAGAAAGTGCTTGACCATCCGAGGCCGAACGCTTAATTAATCGCTTCCCAAGTGGGCTCGTAGCTCAGTGGATAGAGCGCCGGACTACGAATCCGTAGGCCGCAGGTTCAAATCCTGCCGGGCCCACCACTTCGGAATCAAGGGGTTGCAGTCGTAAGACCGCAGCCCCTTTTTCGTGCGCCCTCGGGCCAGCACAAATACCGCCGCTTCCCCCTTCGCTTCATCCCCGCTCCCTTTCCGCTTCAGGCTTGCATCCCGCCTGCCCCGCGCATACCATTGCGCAAACACCGCAACGTAATCCGGAGGGTTTGAGCATGGGTGAGCTGACGGCAAAGCAGACTTCTGGCCAGCAGGCGCGCATCGGCTGGATCGGCACGGGCGTCATGGGCGTTTCCATGTGCGGGCACCTGATGGACGCGGGCTGTGCGGCCACGGTGTTCAACCGCACCCGCGCCAAGGCCCAGCCCCTGCTCGACAAGGGCGCCGCCTGGGCCGAAAGCCCACGGGCCGTGGCCCAGGCCTCGGATGTCGTCTTCACCATCGTGGGCTACCCGGAGGACGTGCGCCGCGTGTACCTGGCCGAGGACGGCGTGCTGGCGGGCTTGCGGCCCGGCGCCATCGCCGTGGACATGACCACCACCAGCCCCAGCCTGGCCGTGGAAATAGACCTGGCCGCGCGCAAAATCGGCGCGCACACCCTGGACGCGCCCGTTTCCGGCGGCGATGTGGGCGCGCGCAACGCCGCCCTGTCCATCATGGTGGGAGGCGAGGCGGAGGCGTTCCAGGCGGTGCGCCCCCTGCTGGAGCGCATGGGCCGCATCATCGTGCACCAGGGAGCCGCCGGGGCGGGCCAGCACACCAAGATGTGCAACCAGATCGTCATCGCCGGGAGCATGATAGGCGTGTGCGAAAGCCTGCTGTACGCCACCCGCGCCGGGCTGGACCCGGAGGTGATGCTGCAGTCCATAGCCAAGGGCGCGGCGGGTTGCTGGAGCCTGGAGAACCTTGCTCCGCGCATCCTGCGGGGCGACTTTGCGCCAGGGTTCATGATCGAGCATTTCATTAAGGACATGGGCATAGCCCTGGACGAGGCCGGGCGCATGGGCCTGGTGCTGCCGGGGCTGGAGCTGGTGCGCGGGCTGTATGCGGAGTCCGCCCGGGCCGGGCATGGCCGCCAGGGCACCCAGGCGCTGTTTTTGGCCCTGCAAAATCTCGCTGCCGCCCCAGGGAACTGAGGGGATTCTCTGGTTTGTCCTTGACGCAGATTGTGCCGTGCGGGTAAGTATCGGTATGTCTCTAATCACAGGCTTCGCAACCCTTTAGGGGATGGGGGCCTGCCGCCGCCCGTCTGGGCAGGGGAGCGGGCGTCATGAGCGAATCGAGCTTCACAGGATACAGCCCAGAGGCCTACCCGCGCATGGCCAAGCTGTTGCGCCTGCTCAACGCGGCCCAGACGCCCGAGGAACTGCTGCACGGCCTGCTGCCCCAGCTCAGCGAGCTGTCCGGCTGCACCTCGGTGGGTGTGCGCCTGCGGGAGGGGCCGGATTACCCCTACTTCGCCACCACCGGGTTCGAGCCGTCCTTCGTGCTGCTGGAGTCCTCCCTGTGCAGCCGCGACGCGGAGGGCAAGCCGGTGCTGGACGCCCAGGGCAACCCCGCGCTGGAGTGCATGTGCGGCAATGTCATCCGTGGCCGCACCAACCCCGCCCTGCCGTTCTTTACGCCCTTTGGCAGTTTTTGGAGCAACAACACCACGGAGCTGTTGCGAACCACCACCCCGCGAGACAGGCAGAGCAACACGCGCAACCGCTGCAACGGCGCGGGGTACGAGTCCGTGGCGCTTGTTCCCCTGCGCAGCGGGGCGGAAACCTTGGGCCTGGTGCAGTTCAACGACCGCCGCCAGGGGCGCTTTACGCCGGAGTCCATGGGGTTTCTGGAGTGCCTGGTGGAAACCGTGGCCCTGGCCCTGGCGCGCCTGAAGGCATCCCAGGCCCTGCGCGAAAGCGAGGAGCGCGTCAACGCCCTGTTCCAAACCGGCAACGCCGTCAAACTCCTTGTGGAGCCGGGCACAGGGCGCATTGCCGAGGCCAACGCGCGGGCCGTGGAGTTCTACGGCTACAGCCGGGAAGAACTGCTCGGCATGAGCATTTTCCAGATCAATCCCCTGCCCAAGGAGGAACTGCTCAAGGTCATGTCCACCGTGGGCGACATGGCCGGGGAGCCCTTCCGCTTTCAGCACCGGCTGGCCAATGGCGAGCTGCGCCACGTCGAGGTGCTCAGCAGCCGCATGCCCTTCCAGGGCAAGTCCATGCTGTATTCCCTCGTTGTCGACATCACCGGCCGCCTGCGCGCCATGGAGCAGGTGGAGAGCATGGCCCGCTTCCCGCGCGAAAACCCCAACCCCGTGCTGCGCGTGGGCGAGGATTTGCGCATACAGTTTGGCAACAACCCCAGCCGCGCATTGCTCAAGCGCCTGGGCGCCGCCGTGGGCGAGCCTGCGCCGGAGCCCCTGGGCCCGGGCGTGGCCCGCGCGCTGAAAACCGGGCGCACGCAGGTGGTGGAGTTGTCCGTGGGGGAGAGCACCTACGCCTTCACCGTCAGCCCCGTGGCGCAAAGTGGGTACGCCAACCTCTATGGCATGGATATTTCCTCGCACAAGCGGCTGGTGGCCGCCCTGCGCGAGAGCGAGGAGAACCTCTCCGTCACCCTCAACTCCATCGGGGATGGCGTCATCGCCACCGACGCGGAAGGGCTGGTGACGCGCCTGAACCCCATGGCCGAGCGGCTTACGGGCTGGAAGATGAGCCAGGCCGCCGGCCGGCCCCTCACCGAGGTGTTCCACATCGTGAACGCGGAGACCATGGCCCCCTCCGACGACATTGTGCAGCGCGTGCTGCGCACCGGCCAGGTGGTGGGCCTGGCCAACCACACCATGCTGCTTGCCCGCAACGGCGCGCGCTACCACATTGCCGACAGCGCCGCGCCCATCCGCGACGGCTCCGGCCAGATCATCGGCGTGGTGCTGGTCTTCTCGGACATCAGCGAGCAGTACGAGGCCAGGGAGCGCCTGCGCGAAAGCCAGCAGCGCTTCCGCCTGCTGGTGGAGGCCGCGCCGGACGCCATCTTTGTGCAGACCCGCGGGCATTTTGCCTACGCCAACGAGGCCGCCGCGCGCCTGCTGCGGTACCCCGGTCCGCAGGACATGCTGGGCCGAGAGGTGTTGGCGCACTTTCACCCCGACGACCAGCCCAAGGTCCGGGAACGCATCCACACCCTGAACCAGCGGCTTCAGTCCGTACCGGTGATGCCGCTGCGGGTGGTGCGCCAGGATGGGAGCGTTCTGCATGTGGAAACCTCCGCCGTGCCCTTTGCGTACGAGGGGGAGAACGGGGCGCTTGTTTTTGTGCGCGATACCGAGGCCCGCAAGCAGGCCGAGCTGACCCTGCGCGAGCGCGAGGCGCTGCTGCTGGCCATGCTGGAGAGCCTGCCCTTCGACTTTTGGGCCCGCGACAGCGACATGCGCGTGTTCATGCAAAGCCGGGAGTGCGTGCGCATTTGGGGCGAGCTGCGCGGCAAGGACTTCAACAACCCGGACATTCCGCCGGAGACGCTGGAGCTTTGGCGTGCCAACAACCTGCGCGCCGCGTCCGGGGAAGTGGTGGAGGAGGAAGGGCCGATCATGCTGCCCACGGGCGGCGAGCGCTTCATCCGCGCCGTGGTGGCCCCCATCCAGAGCCCGGAGGGAACCATCGGCATTCTGGGCGTGAACCTGGACCTGACGGAGCGCAAGCTGGCCGAGGAGCGCCTGGCCGAGGCCAAGGTTCAGGCCGAGGCGGCCAACCTGGCCAAGAGCAGCTTTTTGGCCAACATGAGCCACGAGATCCGCACGCCGCTCAACGGCATCATGGGCATGATACAGCTGCTGGAGAGCACCAGCCTGGACGGCGAGCAGCGGCAGTTCACCGAGATGGCCCTGCGCGCGGGCATACGGCTCACGGCCCTGTTGAGCGACATCCTGGACCTCTCGCGCATCGAGGCCGGGCGCATGCCCATAACCCAGCGCGAGTTCCGCCTGACGGAAACCATGGACGCCATCCGCGAAACCTTTGGCCCGCAGTGCCGGGAAAAGAGCCTGCCGCTGTCCATCGTCATGGCCCCGGGCCTGCCCCGCCGCCTGCTGGGAGACGACGTGCGGGTGCGCCAGGTGCTGTTCAACCTGGTGGGCAATGCCCTGAAGTTCACCGCCCAGGGCGAGGTGCTGGTGCTGGTGGACAAGCTGCGCGTACCGGGGCGCGGGGGCGCGCGCCTGCTGTTCCAGGTGCGGGACACCGGCATCGGCATCGCCGACGACAAGCTGGCCACGGTGTGCGAGCCCTTCACCCAGGTGGCGGAGAACTACGCGCGCACCTACCAGGGGGCCGGGCTCGGCCTGGCCATAACCAAGCGGCTGGTGGAGGCCATGGAGGGAACCCTGGACTTTGAAAGCCGCGAGGGCGAGGGCACCACGGTGTACCTGACCCTGCCCTTCGGCCTGCCGGAGGGCGCGGGCGAGGACAAGCCGTCCAGGCGCGACGGTCGTCCGGGCAGGGGGGGCGGGCTGCGCATCCTGCTGGCCGAGGACGACGCCGTGAGCCAGCTGGGCACGCGCTGCCTGCTGGAGCGTCTGGGGCACGAGGTGCGCACGGCCAGCAACGGCGCCACGGCCCTCAGCCTGCTTGCCAGCGGCGAGGACTTCGACCTGGTGCTCATGGACGTGCAGATGCCGGAGATGGACGGGGTGGAGGCCACGCGGCGCATCCGCCAGGGAGACTGCGGCCCGGATTGTGCGGGGCTGCCGGTCATCGCGCTCACGGCCTATGCCATGTCTGGCGACCGCGAGCGGCTGCTGGCCGCGGGCATGACCGACTACCTTTCCAAGCCCTTCGAAATGAACGACTTGAACGCCGTTCTGGTGCGCAACGTCCCGGACTAGCGGCTGTACGCGGCCCCGCTTTGGGGCTATGAAGGCGCAGCGGAGCGGACTCTTCCGCGCTCCACGCCCAGCCAGGAGGCTCCCGCATGTTCGAGAATCTGCGCCGACGTTCGACCAAGAGCGGCCTGCCGCCAGGAACCGTCACCTACGTTGGGCGCGAGCAGTCCCGGCCCGTCACCCTGCGCATCATCCACAGCGGCCCCGAGGGGGTGCAGGACGTTGAGCCTGCTGGCCCAGAGAAAATTGGCGGGGCGGGGGAAAACGCCGATTTTGAAAGGCGCATGGAGCAGTGCGCGGCCTTCGTCGATGCGCCCGGCCTCACCTGGATCGACGTGGACGGCCTGCACGAGCCGCAGCTGGTGACGCGCCTGGGCGCGCTGTTCAACCTGCACCCGCTGATGCAGGAGGACATCGTCCACGCCGGGCAGCGGCCCAAAATGGACGAGCTGGGGGACGCGCTGTTCGTGGTGCTCAAAATGCTGCGCTACGACGAGGAGGAGCGCAGCGTGACGAGCGAACAGGTGAGCTTCATCATCCGCGGGCGCTGCTTGCTCACCTTCCAGGAAAAAGCCCAGGGCGATGTGTTCGACGGGGTGCGCAAGCGGCTGCTGGCCGGGGGCGGGCGGCTGGCCAAGGCCGGGCCGGACTACCTCATGTACGCCCTCATCGACGCGGTGGTGGACAACTACTTTGTGGTGCTGGAGCGCATGGGCGAGGACATCGAGGAAATCGAGGAAGCCCTGTTGACTCGGCCCAACCCGCAGGAGTTGGAAAAGATCCACGACCTGCGCCGCGAGGCCCTGTTTTTGCGCAAGTTCGTGTGGCCCCTGCGCGAGGTGCTGGCCCGCCTGGACAAGGGCGGTTCGCCCTTCATCGAGGACGCCACCATCGTGTATATGCGCGACCTTTACGACCACGTCATCCAGGTCATGGACACCATCGAGACCTTCCGCGACATGTTGGGCGGCATGATGGAGCTGTACCTTTCCAACGTGAGCCTGAAGCTCAACGAGACCATGAAGGTGCTGACCATGATCGCCACCATTTTCATCCCGCTGAACTTCCTGGCGGCACTGTATGGCATGAACTTTTCCAACATGCCGGAGCTGCGCACGGAGTATGGGTACTTTGTGCTGCTTGGGGGCATGGCCTGCATTGTGACGGGCATGGTCATGTTTTTTCGGCACAAGGGTTGGCTGGGCGGGGCACAAGAAGGCTGATGCAAAATACTACGTAAATGTAGTACGTTGCGATATTTCTTTGCGGTTGTCACTGGCGCTGGGGCGGCTGGTGATGTATATGGAGCACAACTGCTCCCGCCCCTCCTGCCATGTTCGGCAAATTCTTGTGGAAGCGGCACGGACGAGCAGCTCCACATGAAATTCAGCATCAACGCAAAACAACGCGGCCTGCTCTTGATTGCGGCAGGCATCCTCGCCGTCTCCGAGACCTACCGGATTGTCGCGGGGGGAACCTGCGGGCTGAACTCCCTGGGCGCCTACGGCCTGGTGACGGTGTGCGCCTTTTTGGCCCTGCGCTCGCGCAGGGCGCAATGTCCGCCGCCGGCTGGCAAGGTTGCCGCGCCCTCAGCGCCGTCCGGCCTCGGCGCGCCGCAGGCAGGGAGCGGAGCTCTTGGCGGGGCGCAGAATGGCGACGCCGCCTTTGTGGAAAAGTGCCACCATATGGTGGTGGCCGCGGGCAAGAGCCTGTACCAGGGCCTTGGCGGCGCGTTCTCCTGGGGGGGCGAGTCGCAGGGCGGCAGCGTCACCACCCGGCAGATCTTCCAGGAATCCTGCACCATCCTGGGCTATTACCTCGTCTGCCTCTCGTTTTCAGGCGGGTCCAGCCTGGTGCAGCTCCAGCGCGTTCTGCCGCAGCTCAAGCAGCGCACCACGGCCAGCATCATGGGCATGGAGGGCGGGCAATGCCTGCCGGGCGCGCCAGAGGCGGACAGCCCCGCCTGCAAGGCGCTCAACGCCCACAACATCTCGCTCATCGACTCCTTCGGCCATCTCTTCGACCGCACCGTGGAGAACTTTCGGCACGACCATCCCTTCCCCCTCAACGATCTGCTGGGGGGCATCCTCATGCTGTTTGAGGGCCACATGCCCACGGAGCCGGACTACTGGGAGAACAAGTACGGAGCGGTGGTGTACGAGGTGCTGGACCAGATAGCGGACATGCGGCGCGGCGCCAACGGCCACCAAGCCTAGGCCCGTTTTTCCCCGCCGCGCTGGCCAGATTGCCGTGGCCAGATTGCGGGCGTCAGGTTTTGGCTCGGGCCTGGGGCAAGGGCTCGGCGGGCAATCCTTCCTGCATCTGGGCTATGGTGATGGCCTCCAGCTCCGCCTCCAGCACCTGGGTGGCGCGCACCCACGCCTTGTGGCTGCTGCACACGGGGGAGCGCTTGCAGGCGGAGGGGTCGTCGCAGCACAGCGCCAGGCTGATGGTGCCCTCGATGACGCGCACGATGCGCGCGATGCTGATGTCGCGCGGGTCCGCGCTGAGCAGGTAGCCCCCGGCCGCGCCGCGCGTGCTCTTCACCAGGCCGTCCCGCTTCAGGGGCTGCAGAATCTGCTCGATGAAGCGCACGGAGATGCCCGTGTGCTCCGCCAGGGTGGCCGTGCGTACAGGCCCCTGGTTCTGGTTCATGGCGAGGTCGAGCAGGAGCCGGACGGCGTAGCGGGCTTTGGCGGATATCTTCATACAGCCTTTGGTGGTTGTGCCCTGCGGCGGAACCCTGGGCCCTGTGTCGCGGCAACCGCTGCCTGCGGCTGGTCGCCATTATGGCTCAACACTGTGGCCTCACTCATGCCCCAGCGTGGGGCTTTTGGCAATCCGCCCGCGTGGAAAAACGCGCCGGGGCTGTCTCCCGTCGGGAGGGCTATTTCCCCAGCACGGGCAGCTTGGTCTGCGGGTCCAGGTACGGGTTGAAGTAGCCGAACTCGATCCACGGGCAGGTCTTTTTCATGCGCTTGAGGAAGTTGGCCAGCCCCATGCACGGCCCGAAGTCGTGCCCGCGCATGAGCCCCAGCACCAGCTCCGGGTCCAGGTTCATGTTGCGCATCTGCACAAAGTCCAGCTTGGTGGCGGTGATGAGCTCCGCCAGGGCGTCCCATTCCTTTTCGCCGTCCGTAAGGCCCGGGAAATACAGCAGGTTCAGGGAAACGAACATCCCGGCGGCCTTGGCCGTGTGGATGCTGCGCACCACGTCCTCAAAGGCGTAGCCGTTGGGCCGGTAGTAGGCCTCGTACGGGCCTTTGCGCGTGCTGTTCAGGCTCACGCGGATGGAGTTCACCCCGGCCTTGGCCAGGTCCGGCAGGGTGTCGGGCAGGCTGGCGTTGGTGTTGATGTTCACCGTGCCCTTGCCCCCGCCTTTGCGGAACAGCGTCACCGCCTTGGCGATGAGCTCGGCCTCGGTGAGGGGTTCGCCCTCGCAGCCCTGGCCAAAGGAGAGGATGGGACGCTTCTCCTTGGACTGGTGGCGGCGCATCACCTCGGCCACCTCGCGCTCCGTGGGCTTGAAGGCGATGCGGTTCTGGGTGGAGGGGAAGCCGGAGTCCTCCGGCTGGAGGGAAATGCAGCCCACGCAGCGGGCGTTGCACACGCGGGAGGTGGGCAGGGGCGCCTCGAAGCGGCCCAGGGCGAAGTTCTTGGCGGCGGGGCAGCCGTAGGTCAGGGCGCAGCCGGTAAGATGCCGCACCAGGCGGTTTTTCGGCAGTTCCGTCAGCAGCTTGCGCGCGCCGTTTTCTATGCGCTCGCGCGGGATGCCCGAAAAAACCTGGCGGCGGTCCTGGTCGACCTTGCGGGCGCAAACCCAGAACTTGCCCTCGGCGTAGCCCACGGCACCGTAGGCGAACAGCGGCAGCACCGGGGCCTCTGGCCGGGTGCGGTAGGCGGCCAGGGCCGAGAGCGTGTGTGCCGGGCTGGCGAACACCGCCACGGCCAGTTCCTCCATCTCCTCCACCTGGCCGGTCTCGGGGTCGAAGCCGAGGGCGCTGCGGCCCGGCAGCAGGAAGAACTCGCTCTCCGCCGGCAGGGGCATTAGCTCGTCCGGGCGGGGCAGGGTGATCTCGTCGCCGCGGCGGCAGAGCATGAGCAGGTCCGGGTGGTCGTAAATATTGCCGGTCTCGTCGGCAAAGACGAGGGTGGGCTGGATGTGGGTGCTTGTCGCCATATCACGGCCTCATACCCGGTGCTGGCCTTGGCGGCAAGGGCAGACCAACGCCCAAGGCGGACCGCTGGCCCTTTACTCTCCCATTCTTCATCCCCCTCCTTCCCCCGCCTGTCCCTTTCGTATTCCACCCTTCGGCCACAGCCACGTCGCTGCTGGCCTCATGTTGCTGCTGGCCTCATGCCGCTGTCGCCATTGTTGAATAGACCTGTTGCGCGATGCGCCGGGTGTTGTTACGGCTGGCGATGACTGTGGCGGCGAAGGCCTGGACCCTAGCGGGTTGGCTGTTGGAGCCAAGCGCGGAGAGCAACACCAACGGGAAGTGACATGAAGAGAGAGAGTGGACCTGAGCATGCGGCGGGGGCCGCGGGCGCGGCGCAGCAGCAGCCCCAGGCAGGCAAGGCGTACGACCGCGTGGCCGACCGCTTCCCCGTTGAGGCGCGCAGCGGGGCCTGGGAGCGGTCGGAGTGGCTGGAATCATCCGCCAAGTATACCGTGGGCCTGCGGAAGGACAGCGCGGCGAACCGGCTCGTCATCGAGCCCTACCTTTCCCCGGTGGCCCTTGCGGCGGCGGAGTTGGCGCGCGTTCAGGCCGGGGTGACGATCCTGGACCTTGGCGGCGGCGTGGGCCAATGCGTCGAGCCCGTGCTGTCCTCCCTGGCCAACAGGGCCGGTTGCGATTACGTCATCGTGGAGGGGCCGAACAGTTGCAAAATGGGCCGAGCGCTGTACCGGAACGCGCCGGAGGTGCGCTTCCTGGAAACGCTCCCGGCAGACATCAGGCCGGACATCGTACTCATGAGCAGCGCGCTCCAATACATCCACGACTGGCGCGGAACCCTGGCCACCCTCGCCGGTTTGCGGCCCAGGCATATCTACATCAGCCGCCTGCCCATCCACAGCCGGGGAACCGT
>JAVBYL010000052.1 GCA_030824035.1 Humidesulfovibrio sp. | reverse complement strand
CACCATTGCCAGCGGCAACGAGACCGGGTAAGGTCGTTCGCTAACGTCGGGCTCCGGCTCGTGGAGTAGTCTCCCTATCCTTATTCCCCCTTTGAGGAGTGGCATGGCCCCTACGTACACGTTTCGCAAACTTTTCCGCCTCGTTACCGCGCTGCTGTCTCTTTGCCTCGCGAGTGTTCCTGTCCTTGGTGTTCCGGCTCACGCGGCGGATACCGTCCTCGACGGCATTGTTGTCGTCGTCAATGGCAAGATCATCACACGCTATGAGCTTGAGGAACGCCTTGCGCCGGTGTACGACCAGCTGCGTGGGAAATCCATCACCGCCGAAGAGGCGAAGCAGATCGCTGCCATCCGCCAGAAGCTGCTTGCCCAGATGATCGACGACATCCTGGTGCTGCAGGACTCCGAGCGGTACAAGCTCAAGGTGAGCGACAATGAGGTCGAGGAGCAGATTACAAAATTCCGCACCACCCGCAATTTGAGCGAGGAAGACTTCAAGAACAATTTGGTGAAGCAGCGCATGAGCCGCGAGGATTTTGTGCGCAACATGCGCCGCGACATCATCAAGCACCGGCTCATCGGCGCCGTCGTCACCAGCAAGGTCGTCATCACCGACTCCGAGATGGAGGCGCGCTACAACGAGCGGAAGGAAGAATACTCAAAGGACAGCATGGTCCAGATCGGCATCATCCTCTTGCCGCCGGAAATGTCCGCCGCAACCCTCAAGGCCGACATAGAGGCGGGCAAGCTGACCTTTGCGCAGGCCGCGGACAAATACTCGCGCGGGCCCGGCGTGGGCAGCGGCGGCGACATGGGCTTCATCGCCTGGAAGGATCTTTCACCCGGCTGGAACACCGCCATCGCGGGTTTGAAGCCTGGACAAATCGGCGGGCCCTTGCGCGTCCAGGACTACGAGGCCTTGCTGCAGGTCATCAACCTCAAGGCTGGTGAAGTCACCCCCCTTGAGGAGGTCCGCGAGCAGATTTACCAGTCCCTGCACGAGGGGAAGTTCGAAACGGTGTTCCAGGATTACATGGAAAAGCTGAGAAGCAAGGCCGTCATCGAGTACAGGACCCTGTAGCCCGCATGTACGGTAGCGGAGTCTGATCATGAATTTGCGGGAACTTGGAGCACTGCTCAAGGCGGAGCGTGAACGTCGTGGAATTTCCGTCCGCGATGTGATGGACGCCACGAAGATCAGCCGCAGGAACGTGAACGCGCTTGAGGAGGGCAATGTCAGCGCCCTGCCTCATCCCGTGTATCTCAAAGGATACATCAAGAATTACGCCAAGCTTGTCGGCCTGGACGCCGAGGCGCTTTCCGCCGTTGTGGATTCGCAGTGCGATGAGGAATTTGAGCACTATCTGCCCCAGCACGATGCTGTGAGCGAGGCCCCGGCTGCGCCCAGCGCCGTTGTTGCCGCTCCCGTGGATGGTGGCAGTGAGGCCTCGTCGCAGTTGGATGAGCCTGCCTCCGTTGCCCCTGTGGCTCCTGCGCCAAGCGACCAGGCCGCTCCCGCTGCCTCCGAGGCGCGTCCGCCGCGCTCCGCAGATCCCTTCACCACCCCGGCCCAGCATTCCGGCGGTGGCATGCGGTCCTTTGTGTTGGTCATCCTGCTTTTGGCCGTGCTGGCGGGGCTGCTTGTGCAGTACCAGCGCATGCAATCCAGCGCCGCCGACGAGGCCGTGGTTCCGCCCCCGGTGCAGCAGCCCGCTGTCCTGCCTGCCGAGAACGCCACCAACGCCACGGACGAGCTGAACGCCACCCTGGCTGACGACACGGCTTCCAACACGCCCGGAAATACGCTCGAGGTGGCCCCGGCCGCCCCCGTGCCTGCCATGCCTGCCGCGACGCCGTCAGTCGCTCCTCCTGCCGCAGCCAGCCAGGCCGCTGGCAAGGAGGCCGCCGCCGAGAAGCTCAAGAACCCCGCTCTGGCCGCGCAAACCACGCCGGCCCAGACCCTTTCCTCCGTCAGCGTGGGCCGCACTCCCGGCATGCAGGAGCTCGTCATCACGGCCAAGCCCGGCGAGGCCTGCTGGGTCGAGATCAACGACGGCGTGAAGAAGAAGAGCTTCATCCTGCGCAACGGCGAGAGCCACCGCGTGGAGTTCGCCACCAGCGCCAAGGTGCGCCTGGGCAATGCCGGGGGCGTCAGCTTCCGCCTCAATGGGGTGGGCCACTCCTACGAGGGCCAGCGCGGCATGACCGACACGGTGGAGTTCGGCGCGCGTTAGTCCGCCGCCAGGGGGAACGCTGTGGAATTCACCGAAAAGGCCCTGGTACTCAAGGTGGGCCGGTTTCGGGAAACCGACATCTGGACGAGACTTTTTTGCGCGGGCCATGGCGTTGTCACGGCCTTCGCCTTTGGCGGCAGCAAGAGCACGCGCCGCTTTTGCGGTTGCCTCGATCCGCTGGTGCTGGCCACCTTCCGAGTGGGCGGCAACAAGCGCGGCACGTACCATGTGCTTGAGGAAGGCACGCTGCTGCACGGCTTCCCCGGTTTGCGCGTCAGTCCTCGCAAACTTGGGATGGTGGTGCATTGCCTGAAATTTGTGGAGGCGGTGCAGATAGGCCCCCAGGGCGCCAAGCCGGTGTTCGACCTGCTGCTGGAAACCCTGGAGACGCTGGAGAACCATGAGGTTGGCGCGGAACTGCTGCCCATGCTCTTCAAGGCCAAGCTGACCTTCGACCAGGGGCTGAAGCCGGACCTGGCCCTGTGCGTTCGCTGCGGCAAGCTTGCCGAGGACCATGCGGACGCGGGGCACAATGCCGTGGCTTTTTCGGTGGAGCGCGGCGGCCTGGTGTGCCGCCAATGCGGAGATTTCGAGGCCCAGCCCTTTTCGCTGGGCGCTGCGCGCGTGCTGGAGTGGATCAGCCACAGCAGACCGGCGGACTGGCCCAAGCTTGACCTTGAGCCGGAGATCCGGCGTCAGACGGGCAGAGTGGTGGACCGGTTCGTGGCCTATCACCTGGGCCTGCGCTGGGAAAACGGCATTTATCGCAAAATTTAGGGCAAAAAATCTTAGGATAGTGGAGTAGAGCATGCACTTTCAAGACGTCGTTCTCACCTTGCAGCGCTTCTGGACCAACCAGGGCTGCGTGCTGGTTCAGCCCATCGACATCGAATGCGGGGCGGGAACCTTCAACCCCTCGACCTTCTTCCGCGTCATTGGGCCGGAGCCCTGGAACGTGTGCTATGTGGAGCCCTCCCGCCGTCCCACCGACGGCCGCTACGGTGAGAACCCCAACCGGCTCCAGCACTACTACCAGTTCCAGGTCATCCTGAAGCCCTCGCCCGACAACGTCCAGGACCTGTACCTGGACAGCCTGCGCGCCCTGGGCATCGACCCGGCGGCCCACGACATCCGCTTTGTGGAGGACGACTGGGAATCCCCCACCCTTGGCGCCTGGGGCCTGGGCTGGGAGGTATGGCTCAACGGCATGGAGGTGACGCAGTTCACCTATTTCCAGCAGGTTGGCGGCATCGACCTGAGCCCCACCAGCGTGGAAATCACCTACGGCCTTGAGCGCATCTCCATGTACTTGCAGGAAAAAGAGTCCGTGTACGACCTGCAGTGGAACGATAAGGTGACCTACGGCAACGTGTACCATCAGAACGAGGTGGAGCAGTCGAAGTACAACTTCGAGCTTTCTGATGCCTCCATGCTTCTGGATATGTTCAATAAGTTCGAGGCGGAGTGCAAACGCCTGTGCGAGGCCGGGGTTCCCTGGCCCGCCTACGACTACTGCCTGAAGTGCTCGCACACCTTCAACCTCCTGGACGCGCGCGGAGCCATCTCCATCACGGAGCGCACCGGCTACATCGGCCGCGTGCGCGTGCTGGCCTCGGCCATCGCCGCCCTGTACGCCGCCCAGCGCGAGAGCATGGGCTACCCCATGCTTGCCAGCGCCAAATAAGTCGGAGCAACACCATATGTCTGAATTCATACTTGAAATTGGCACAGAGGAAATGCCCGCGCGCTTTGTGCCGCGCCTGGGCGAGGAACTTGTCGAGCTGTTTACGCGTCTGCTTGCGGAGGCTCGCATCGACAACGCCGGAGTGATGGCCTACGCCACCCCCCGCCGCCTTGTGGCGCACGTGTCCGGCCTGGCCGCCAGCCAACGCCTGGAGGAAGAGATCGTCTCCGGTCCGCCGGTGCGCATCGCCTACGACGCCGAGGGCAAGCTGACCAAGGCCGGGGAAGGCTTTGCCAAGACCCAGGGCGTGGACGCGGCGGACCTCTTCGTCCAGCAGACCCCCAAGGGCGACTACCTTGCCGCCAAAAAGCAGGTGGGCGGCGGCCGCACCCAGGACATCCTGCCTGGGCTGTGCCTCACTGCCTTCAAGTCCCTCAGTTTTCCCAAGCGCATGAAGTGGGGCAGCCTGGATTTTCTGTTCGGACGCCCGCTGCGTTGGGTGCTGGCCCTGCTGGATGCCGACGTGGTGCCTCTTGAGATCGCCGGACTGACTTCCGGGCGCATCACCCACGGCCACCGCGTGCTGGGCCCCGGCCCCTGGACCGTGGAGAGCGCTGGCGACTATTTCGACACCATCCGCGACAAGGGCAACGTGGTGCTGGACGCCCGCGAGCGCCTGGAGCTGGTTCGCGCCGAGGGCGACCGCATCGCCGCCGGAGTGGGCGGAACGGTGGTTTGGGACGAGGGCCTGCTGCTGGAGGTGGCGAACCTTGTGGAGTTCCCGCGCCCCATCCTGGCCGATTTTGCCCCGCTGTACCTGGAACTGCCCAAGGAAGTGCTGCTCACCAGCATGCAGAGCCACCAGAAGAGCTTCGGCATTCAGGACGCACAGGGCAGGCTGCTGCCGCACTTTTTGACCACCCTGAACATCGAGCCCACGGACATGGCCGTGGTCAAGAAGGGCTGGGAGCGCGTGCTCAAGGCCCGCCTGGAGGACGCCCGGTTCTTCTGGACCGCAGATGTGGCCGCCGATGTTTCCAAGTGGCTCGATAAGCTCGACAAGGTCGTGTTCCTGGGCCCCCTGGGCACCATGGGCGACAAGTCCCGCCGGTTGGAGAAGCTGTGTGGACGCCTGGCCCTGGCCTGCGCGTCCGCCGAGGCACCGGAGGCCGACCTGCGCCGTGCCGGACGCCTGGCCAAGGCTGACCTCATGAGCGAGATGGTGTACGAGTTCGATAGTTTGCAGGGGATAATGGGCGGGATTTACGCTGCGCGCAAAGGTGAGGGCCCTGTGGTGGCCCAGGCCATTGCCGAGCAGTACCTGCCCGCCGGGCCGGACTCGCCCGTGCCCGCCACGCTCCCCGGTGCGCTCTTGGCCATCGCCGACAAGGCCGACACCCTGGCCGGTTGCTTCGGCCTGGGCATGATTCCCACCGGCACCGCCGACCCCTACGCCCTGCGCCGCGCCGCCCTGGGCATCAGCCGCATCATCATGGAGCATGGCCTGCGCCTGAAGCTCGACGAAGTGCTCTCGGCCGCCTTTGACGGGTATGACGGCGTGAAGTGGAAGCTGGCCCCGCAGGAAGCGCTGGGCAAGCTGCTGGACTTCTTCGGCTTGCGCCTGCGCGCGCTATTTGCCTCCGGGCAGGATGTGGACAGCCGCGTGGCCGATGCCGCCCTGGGCGCTGGCTTTACGGACATCCGCACCCTCAAGGCCCGTTTCGACGCGCTCTCCGCCTTCAGCCGCGAGGAAGACTTCAGCCAGGCGGTGCTCACCTTCAAGCGCGCGGACAACATCATCCGCAAGCAGGGCTCCGAGGCTGGCACGACCCTGACCGCCAGCATCAACGACGCGCTTTTGGAAATGGACCAGGAGCGCGAGCTGGCCCGCGTGCTGCGGGAGACCGCCCCGCGCTTTGAGCAGATGTGGAAGGCCGACGACTTCGCCGGTATTCTTGGGCAGCTGCGCGAGCTTCGCCCCGCGGTGGACGCCTTTTTCGATGGCGTGATGGTCATGGCCGAGAACGCGGATTTGCGCCAGAACCGCCTGAATCTGCTGTTCACCCTGGTGGACCGCATGAAGACCGTTGCGGACTTCAGCGCCCTGCAAGTCTAGACTCCACGATAAAAAGCGCTTGACAACTCTGGCGCGCTGTGAGTAGTAACCCTCTCTCGATTCGAGAATCGAGACCGAACAACACCAAGAATCAGGAGAAAGAGCCTTGGCCAATCATCCTTCCGCCTTGAAGAGGCATCGTCAGAGCCTGAAGCGTCAGGCGCGCAACAAGGCCGTCAAGACCCGCATCAAGAACGCCGTCAAAGCCGTGCGTCAGGCCCTTGCGGAAAAGAACACCGAGAAGGCCACCAGCGCCTTGGCTGTGGTCAGCTCCGTGCTGGACAAGGCCGCCAGCAACAAGGTCATCCACTGGAAGAAGGCCGGTCGCTGCATCGCCCGCCTCCAGACCGCGATCAACAAGGTCGCTGCCTAGAACTTCCTCGTCCCTTAAGACGTCAAAGCCCGCTTCGGTGTTCCGAGGCGGGCTTTTTGCGTGGCCTTTTTAGGGTGGTGGGCCGCTTCTGGCGGCGCTCGGCCTATTTCGTGTCGTCCACCCTGTAGTGGCAGCCCAGGCTCTTCTGGTTGCGCATGGCCGCCTGGGTTACGGCGTAGGCCGTCTGGCAGCCGTGGAACAGGTCGATGAGCGGCTTGCTGAGGGGCGTTTTCTTGTAGAAGTCGTGCAGGTTCTTGGAAAGGTTGCGCAGGTCTTCAAAGGCGCGGCGCAGGCGCGCGGTGGAGCGGATGATGCCCACGTAGTTCCACATGGTGTTGCGGATGGTGGTCCAGTCCTGGGCGATGAGCGCGGGGTCCTCGTTGTGGATGTTGCCGGGGTTTTGCCAGTCCGGGATGGATTCCACGAGCTTTCTGCTGAGGTGGTACTTGCCGCCCAGCCTGCGAGCGATGTCCTGGCCGGCGCTGTAGCCCCACAGCAGCCCCTCCAGCAATGAGGTGCTGGCCAGGCGGTTTGCGCCGTGCACGCCGGTGCAGGTGCACTCCCCGGCGGCATGCAGCCCTTCCAGGGTGGTGCGTCCGTGGGTATCCACCAGAATGCCGCCGCAAAAGTAATGCGCGGCCGGGACCACCGGGATGAGGTCCGTGCGCATGTCGATGCCCTGTTCGCGGCATTTTTCGTAGATGGTGGGGAAGCGCTCCATGACCGGCCGGTGCATGCCCTTGCTGGTGTCCAGGTACACGCAGTCTTCGTCGGTGCGCAGCAGCTCTGCCATGATGGCCCTGGTGACGATGTCGCGGGGGGCCAGGTCGGCGCGCTGGTCGTAGCGCTCCATGAACGGTTCGCCCGCCGCGTTCACCAGCCGCGCGCCCTCGCCGCGCACCGCCTCCGAGATGAGGAAGCGCCGCTCGAAGCGCCTTGCGCCCTGGTAGAAGGCCGTGGGATGGAACTGCACGTACTCCAGGTTGTGCAGCTTGACCCCGGCGCGGAAGGCCATGGAAATGCCGGAGCCGATGGAGCCGCGCGAATTGGTGGTGTGCAGGAAGATTTGCCCCGCGCCGCCCGTGGCCAGCACAGTGTGGTCGGCCAGGATGACCTCCACCTGCCCCAGGGACTCGTTGTACACGTATGCGCCAACGCACTGGTTATTCAGAGTGTATTTGAAGTCCGGGTGGGCGGCGTGGTGGTGGGTGGTCAAAAGGTCGATGGCGGTGCGACCGGTGAGCACCCGGATGTTGGGATGCTCCAGCACGGCCTGGGTGAGCTGCTGCATGATGGTGAGGCCGGTGTGGTCCGCCGCGTAGAGGATGCGCGCCACGCTGTGCCCGCCCTCCTTGGTGAAGTACCAGGAGTCGGCCTCGCGGTGCTCAAAGGGCACGTGGTAAGCGTCGATGAGTGTTTTTTGCAGGACCTTCGGGCCCTTGTGGCACAGGTAGCGCACCGCGCGCAGGTGGTTTTGCCGCCACCCGGCGGTGAGGATGTCCTTCTCCAGAATGCCCGGGTCGTCGTCCTCGGAGTGGAAAACGATGCCGCCCTGGGCCAGCCTGGTGTTGCCGGAAAATAGGTCCTCGCCAGCGGTGATGAGCGTTACCTCGGCCCCGGATTCCGCCAAGGTGAGGGCGGCGACGGAACCGGCGATGCCGGAGCCGATGATGAGCGCGTTGGTCTTCAGGCGAAAGCTGTTCATCACGACCCTCCGGCGGGCTTGTTAGGCGCAGATGCGCAGCATGCGCTCCAGCGCCAGGCGGGAAAGCTCCGTCACGTTCGAGGGTAAGGTCACAGGGGGGGCCGTGTCCAGCGACTCCAACAGCTCCGCAAGCCTTTGCTCCGAAATCTTGGCCATGTTGGAGCAGGTGAGCGCCTTGAGCGGAATGATGGTCTTGTCCTCGGCCTTGTGGCGCTGTGCCAGCCGGAACACCAGGTTCAGCTCCGTTCCCACGGCGATGACCGCGCCAGGGGCCGCCTCCGCGCACTGCTTGATGAGGTAGGAGGTGGAACCGGCGCCATCCGAGGCCTGGACGACCTCCGGCGCGCATTCCGGGTGCACCAGCACGCGCACGCCGGGGTGGGCCTGTCGCATCTGTTCTATGTGCCTGGGCTTGAACTTGTGGTGTATGGCGCAGGCGCCGGGCCACAGCAGCAGCCGGGCCTTGGCCGCGGCCTGCATGTCAACCCTGCCGCCGCTTGCCTGGACGTTGATCACGTGATGATCACTGGCGGGCAAGCCCAACTGGGCGGCGGTGTTCATGCCCAGGTTCTTGTCCGGCAAAAACAGCACGGCGTCGCCCTGGTCCAGGGCCCACTTAAGCATGGCGCTGGCGTTGGCCGAGGTGCACACGCTGCCGCCAAACCGGCCGCAGATGGCCTTCACGTCCGCCGTGGAGTTCACGTAGGCCAGGGGGATGACGTTGCGCCCCTGGGCGCGCAGGGCCAGCAGAACCTGCTCCACGCGGCTGGCCGGGGCCATTTCCGCCATGGGGCAGGTGGCGTCCATGCGCGGAATGTGCACCTTTTGCCCCGGCCGGGCCAGGGCGGCGGCGGATTCGGCCATGAAGAACACGCCGCAGAACACCACATGCTCGGCCCCGAGGCTTTCGATCTTGCGGGCCAGTTCCAGGGAGTCGCCCTGGAAGTCCACGTGGCGGATGATGTCGTCGGTCTGGTAATGGTGGCCCAAAATGGCCAGGCGCTGGCCGTAGGCGGCCTTGGCGCGGGCGATGCGGTCGGCGAAGGAGGTCATTGTGGTCACTTCCTCGGGCTTGTTCTGGAACATGGTTGGTGAGGGGCGGCTAGCCCTGCGCGGCCACGCGCATGCTGTAGTCGGAGCAGGGTGCGGAGTGGGTGATGCGGCCCACGCTGACGAAATCCGGCCCGATGGCCCCGATGGCGGCGATGTTCTCCAGGGTGACGTTGCCGCTGGCTTCGGTCTCTATGCCCGCAGGAATGCGCGCCAGCGCTGCCGCTATGGTCTCCGTATCCATGTTGTCGAGCATGATACGGCTGACGAGGCACTCCGAGGCGATGGCGACCTCGTCCAGGGTGCGGCATTCCACCTCGATGGGCGGGCAGTCTTCGCCATAGGCGTTTCGCAGGGCGGTAACGGCCTCGCGGATGCCCCCGGCGCGGTCGATGTGGTTGTCCTTGACCATGAGCATCTCGGACAGGTTTTTGCGGTGGTTTTGCGCGCCGCCCACCAGCACGGCGTATTTCTCGGCATAACGCAACCCCGGCAGAGTTTTGCGGGTGTCCAGCAGGGTGGTGCGCGTGCCCTTCAACGCAGCCACATAGCGCGAAGTGAGGGTGGCGATGCCGGAGAGGTGCCCAAGGTAGTTCAAAATGACGCGCTCCGTGCGCAGGATGTGCGTGGCCGGAGCCTGGATGGCGGCCACCATGGTACCGGCGGGGATCCTGTCGCCCTCGTCCACATTGAGCATGTGCTCAAACTCGCACCCGGCGAACTCCAGGATGAGCGGCACAAGGGGAAGCCCGGCCACAACGGTGTCCTGCTTGGCCACGATGTGCGCCACGGCGATGTCGTTATCGGAGAAGATGCCCAGGGAGGTCAGGTCCTTGCCGTCCTCGGAAAGGGCGATGCGAACACCGGCCAGGAGGAACATGCGCGCCTCGGCCTGGAAGAACGACTCGAAAAGTGACTGGGGAGCTGCGTCGGTACCGGACATGGGAAATCCTTGTGTGCCCCCGGCGGTTGGGCAGGCTATTGGGCCGGGGCGCAAATCGATGGTTTTATGGGGCGTGGCCTTCTGCGGGCCGTGTGCCCATGCCGCCCGCGCAAACAGGCGGCAAAGGGGCCTCGTGCCATCGCCAGCGGCGTGGGCCGGAACCTACTCGACCCCATGCCGACAGTCAACGTTCGGGAGCGGGGCCAGGGCCAGCGGTGGCGCGGCAAAAAGCCCCGGGCAGGGAACCCAGGGCTTTGGCGCTGTACAGGTGGGCCAGCGGGCCCTAGCGGACGAGGTCGCGGGTGACGTAGTTCTGCGGCTGGCCAGAGGGGTTGGCTATGGCGTGCGGGCTGGCGCCCAGCGAGGTGCGCACCGTGGGCTTCATGCCGCCGTTCTGCTTAAGCTGCGGCAGCAGGGCGCGGGTGTTGCGGTTCACGGGCACGGTCCAGCTGTGGGCGGCCATGACCTGGCTGTTGTCCAGGGCGGTGATTTTGGCGGAGATGTACACGACCTTGTCCGCGATGAGGTAGCTGCCGGTGAGCACGCAGGGGCGGGGCGGGTGCAGGGCCTCGTCGTCCTGCTTGGCCTGCAGCGCGCGGGCTTCCTTGTTCAGGTCGCCCACGGGCGGATTGACCACCGGAACCTTGGGGGCCGGAACAGAGGCCGGGCCATCCGTGACCATGAAGTTGCGCAGGGCCAGGCGCGCGGCCACCTGCTCCGAAACAAGGCGGCCAAAGGGCGAGGGATCGGCTGGGTCCATGCGGTTGAGGAAGCGCTCGTAATAAATGGGGGACTGCTTGTTCATGGCGGGCATGAACAGGCCCATCATGTCATCGGCCGCGTCGTAGTTGATGTCGATGAGCGGGGTGCTGTCTTCCGGGAACAGCTCGGCGGTGGTGGGCCTGCTGCCGAGCACATCGTCCTTGGCGTCCACCACGGTGCGCTTGATTCGGCTGTAATACGAGGTGGTGGTGCTGCCGCAGCCACTGGTAAGCAGCGCAGCGGCGGCAAAGGCCGCAAGGAGGAGGGCAAGGGCCCTGGGCTGCGTGTTCGTGTGCATCATGCTCCGTCCTGCGCCGGGTTGGTGAAAGAGAACTCCGGCATACACTCCCTATCGTTCGTCGCGCGGGGAAACTTTATGCCCGGCTGGCCTGTGGTTTCAAACAGGCCCGCCAGCGGCCACAGCCTCGATGAGCCTGGCCATGTCCGCCGAAGCCTTGTCCGCCATGCGCAGCACGTCCTCGTGGGTTGTTGCGTCCATGCAGTCCGGCAGGTTTTTGTTTGTGAGGCAGCTTATGCCCAGCAGAGGAATGCCCATGTGATGCGCGGCAATGGCTTCAATCGCGGTGGACATCCCTATGGCATCCGCGCCAAACTGCCGATAGGCTCTTGTCTCGGCAGGAGTTTCCAGGTTTGGCCCGGCCACCTGGATGTACACGCCGCGCTCCACGGCCAGGCCCATCTCCAGGGCTTTGGCGCGGGCCAGGGCCAGCAGGCCGGGGCACCACACCCGGCTCATGTCGGGGAAGCGCGGGCCCCAGGACTCGTGGTTGGGGCCGGTAAGCGGGCTTTGGCCGGAAAGATTGATGTGGTCGGTGATGAGCATGAGCGAACCGGCATCGAACTGCGGGTTCAGGGCTCCGGCGGCGTTGGTGAGCACCAGGGCGGAAACGCCAAGCTCGCCGAGCACCCGGATGGGCAGGCAGGCCTCGGCGGCGGTGAAGCCCTCGTACAGGTGCACGCGGCCACAAAAAGCCAGCACGGGCCGACCAGCCAGCGTGCCGGAGCGCAGGAACCCGGCATGGCCCAGCACGCCGGACTGAGGCAGGCCGGGGATATCGGCGTAGGGAATGTCGACGGGATGGGCGATTTTTTGGCGCACCGCGCCAAGGCCGCTTCCCAGCACGAGCCCCAAGGTTCCTGCTTGAATGTTGCCTAGTTTTTCGCGTATGTAGCTGGCAGAGTGTCGGACGGTTTCCAGGTGGTTCATGGGTGCGTTGTCTCAGGTTTCAGGTTGCCGCTGCGCATCCTTATACCCCAGGCGCACAAGAAAACACAAGTCAGGGTAGGCGCTGTCTATGGATTTCGCAACACTCATAGGTCTCTTTTCCGGCCTCTCGCTGGTGCTCGCCGCCATCATCATGGGCGGGGATGTCAACCTGTTCATCGACATCCCGAGCGTCATGATCGTCTTCGGCGGTACCTTCGGCACCATCTTCGTCGCCTTCCCCTTTGAGGAAGTGAAGCAGGCCTTCTACGCCGGATTCAAAGCCTTCTCCTCACGCAAGGTCCGCGTGAGCGAGGTGGTCAGCATCATGGTCAAGATTGCCGAGATCAGTCGCCGCGAGGGGCTCATCGCCCTGGAGCACGTGAAAACAGAGAACAGCGTGCTCAAGAAGGCCTGCCAGCTCATCGCCGACAACGCTGATCCGGGCCTCATCCGCACCACCCTCACCATCGAAATCAACTCCATGAAGCGCCGCCACAAGGTTGGCGAGGAAGTCTTCAAGCGCCTGGGCAGCCTCGCGCCCTCCTTCGGCATGATCGGTACGCTCATTGGCCTTGTGCAGATGCTGGCGAACCTGAACGACCCCAAGGCCATCGGCCCGGCCATGGCCGTGGCCATCATCACCACCTTCTACGGCTCCGTGCTGGCCACGGTCATCTTTCTGCCCATCGCCACCAAGCTGCGCGCACGCACGCTGCAGGAGGTGATGCACCTGGAGATCATTTTCGAAGGGGCAAAATCCATTCTGGAGAACAACAACCCCGTGCTCGTTTCTGAAAAGCTTTCGTCGTTCCTGGCTCCAAGCGAGAGGAGATAGGCCATGGCGGATGACAACGAGAATCTGGACTATTCCGAACCGGAAGACGAGAGCGATTCCGTAGAATGGTTGATGACCTTCTCGGACTTGACCATGCTGATGCTGGTCTTTTTCATCATGCTCTACGCCATGTCCACGCCGGACCCCACGCGCATCAACTCCACCCTGCAGGCGGTGGTGACGGCCCTGGGCGGCAAGGAGTCCCAGATCGCCACCAGCACCATCAGCCGCGACGAAGCCTCGGTCATCCTCGACCAGGTGATGCTGAACAAGCAGATACTGGCCGCGCAGCAGAAGGTTTTTTCGGATGTGAAGATGCTGCAAACGAAGAAAGGCCTGGAGGGCATGATCGGCGCGTATTTCGAGGACGGCATCATCACCATCCGCGCGCCCGGCGATGTGCTTTTCGCCCGTGGCGATGTGGCGCTGACGGAGAAAGGTCGCGAGATCATCACGGAAATGAAGGACTTTTTCATTCAGCACCCGGACCAGACCATCAACATCCGCGGCTTTACGGATGACATGCTGCCTGGCGCTGGGGCCCGCTTCCGCGACAACTGGGAAATCTCCTCCATGCGCGCCGTCAACGTGCTGCGCGTGCTGATGCAGATGGGCATTGAGCCCAAGCGGCTGACCGCCACGGGACTAGCGGACCTGAGCCCGCTTTTCCCCAACACGAGCGAGGAATACCGGGCGCAGAACCGCCGGGTCGAGTTCGTGCTTGAAAAGAGAGTGTACGGTAAATCGTAGGCTTGGTGCCTGCCGCGCTGGCGGGCATATATATTTTATGACGAGCGAGGGTGCAGTATGGATTTTGACATCAAAATGCCTGGCGACGATGAAAAACTGCGTCAAGCCTTTCGAACCCGAGTGCCTGGGCTGGATGTTCGCTTGATGACAAAGGCCGGTGTGCAGGAGTTTCAAATCCGCGACATCAGCTCCACCGGCTTCGCCTTTGCGGACAGCCCACGGGGCTACAGTTCCGGCCAGGAGCTCGTTGTCGACATTCTGCTGGCCAAGCGGTTGTTTCTTGGCGACATAAAGGCCAAGGTGATGCGCGTTCTGGACAACGGCATCATCGGCTGCAACTTCGCCGGCATGGACCGCCGCCAGGAGATCAAGCTGGACAAGCTTGTGCTGGAAGTCCAGAAGCGGCTCATCGAACTGCGCAAGGCCAAGAAAGAGGCCGAATAGAATCAGCTCCCCGCGACGGCCACCGCCCCGGGGATAAGGCGGGCATGGGTAAACATAGGGTTCTTATTGCCAACCGTGGCGAAATAGCCATGCGGATAGCTCGTGCCTGCGTCAAGTTGGGGCACGAGTTTGTTTGCGTGCACACCGCCGCGGACACTGAATCGGGCCACGTTGCCCTGGCCAAAAGCCTCGGCGGCGCGGGTGCGCTGTACCGCATCTGCTCCTACCAGGACCCCAGCGAGATTCTGGCCGTTGCCGATGCCTGCGGCGCCACCGCCGTGCACCCCGGCTACGGCTTTTTTGCGGAGGACTACCGCTTTGCCCGCCGCGTGGAAAAGCGCAGCAGGCCGCTTGTGTTCATCGGCCCCTCCTGGACCTCCATCCGCGACCTGGGCGACAAGATCAACACCAAGCGCATCGCCCGTGGACTGAGCGTTCCCACCATCCCCGGCTCCGACAGGCCCATCTACGACGAGATGGAGGCCGTTGAGCTGGCGCAGACGATCTTCGCCTTCCAGCGCGAGCAAGGCATCGAGGAAGGCTGCGTGCTGGTCAAGGCCTCGGCCGGCGGCGGCGGCATGGGCATTGAGGAAGTGTACGACCTGGACAAGTTCCGCTCGGTGTACCGGCGCATTCGCAACTACGCCAAGCGCAATTTGAGCGACGAGGGCGTGCTCATCGAGCAGCGCATCTTTGATTTCAACCACCTGGAAGTCCAGGTTGTTGCGGAGCGTGGCGGCGGCAAGGCCGTGCACTTCGGCACGCGCAACTGCTCCGTGCAAAGCCTGGGCAGGCAAAAGCGCATCGAGGTGGCCCCCGGCTTCGATCCTGCAAGCTACGCCTACCAGTTCGACGCCGCCAATGTGCTTGAGCGCATCACGGCGGATTCCGTGAAGATGTCCGTACAGATGGCCTACGACAACGTGGGCACCTGGGAATGGATCGTGACGCCCAAGGGCGACCCCTTCCTCATGGAAGTGAACACGCGCATCCAGGTGGAAAACGGCGTCTCGGGCATCATCTCACGCATCGCTGGAAGGCCGGAGACCGAGGCCGGGGTGGACATCATCGCCGAGCAGATCCGCCTGGCCCTGGGCGAGCCCCTGGGCTACAGCCAGGAGGACATCCGCTTCTCCGGCGTGGGCATCGAGTACCGCATTCTGGCCGAGGACCCCGCCAACCGCTTCACCCCCTGTCTGGGCTGCATCGAGCGGTTCAGCTGGCGCGAGGAGCCCTGGCTGCGTCTGCACACACAGGTTCCCGTGCTGGCGGAGGGAGACGCGCCCTACGAAATCCCCATGGACTTCGATCCCAACCTGGCCCTGGCCATCGTTTGGGGCGAAAACCTCGCCCAGGCGCGGGAGCGCGGCGTGGCCTTCCTCTCGGCCCTGACGTTGACCGGCAGCGACACCAAGGGTGAGAGCTTGCGCACCAACGTGGAATTCCTCATGAACCGCACGCAGACCATTCTGCACTTCTAGGGGGCGCAGCCGCATGGACATTGACAAGCGCACCCAGGAGCTGGCCTCACGGCTGGCCTACATCACCGATATCTTCGGCCCGCGCGAGAACGCCTCGGTCTCGCTTTTGCGCAACCGGCTGCAGGAGTTCCTGGCGCAGGCCCCGCAGCTCGGCATGCGCGAGATTTCCCGGCAGGTGGCCCACCTGGAGGAACTGTTCGCCCTGCTGGAAGGCAAGCTGGAGAACGAGCTTTCGCCCATGGACCGCGTGCGCATCGTGCGCCACCCGCAGCGCATCTGCCTCAAGGACATTCTGGAGAACGTGTACGACAACTACACGGAGATCGGCGGCCAGGACGAGTGGAGCATCGACCCGGGCATCATCATCGCCCGGGCCACCATAGCCCGGCGCATGGGCAAGAAGACCGTGCACCAGTCCGTCATGGTCATCGGGCAGGAAAAAGGCCACGGCCAGGAGTTCCGCAACGGCGGGTCCATCAAGCCCTGGGGCAACGCCAACGCGCTGTACTACATGCGCGTGGCCGAGGTGGAAAACATCCCCATCCACACCTATGTATTCACCCCCGGCGCCTACCCGGTGGAGGACTACCCCGGCGCGGCGCAGCAGATCGCCAAGAACCTGTATGTCATGGCTGGCCTCAAGGTGCCCGTGGTGGCTGTGTTTTCCGAGGGCGGCAGCGGCGGGGCCGAGGCCATCGCTCTGTCCGATCGTCGGCTCATGCTCTCCCACGGCTATTATTCCGTCATCTCGCCGGAGGGCGCGGCCGCCATCGAGGGCGGGCTGAAGACCAAGGCCACCTCCGAGCTCATATCCCAGTGCGCGGAGCGGTTGTGCATCACCGCCAAGGACAATCTGCGCCTGGGCCTCATCGACCGCATCATCGACGAGCCGCCCCTGGGCGCGCGGCCGGAACATTACGACTTTTTCCGCCAACTGCGGCGCGAGGTCATCCGTGCCACGGACGAGATCGTGCATTCCGTGGAGACCCTTGGCCCCCTGCGTGGCATGGCCATACGGCGGCAGGGCAAGAATGTGGACCCGCAGGACATCTTCGTGCGCTGGTCGCTGGGGCAGAAGGCGCAGCGCAAGCTTTTGCGCCAGCGCCACAGAAAGTTCCGGGCCATGAGCAAGCACGCCTGCCGCGACAGCCGCTCCCTGGGCGCGCGCCTGTACTCCGGCATGGAGTCGATTCTTTGGGCGGCGAACAGCTTTTTGCGGCACGAATTCTTCGCCAGGTACAAGCGCAACCTCTTTGGCCTGCTGGAAGGCCTGGAGGCGGAGGTCCGCGCCCTGCGGCACGGTGTGGGCGGTCCGCTGGGGCGCCTGCTGGGTGCCGGGCCGGATGGTTTTGGCCTGCGCCGCATGGAGGTTCCCCCCGAGGCGCTGGAGCGGCTGACGCGGCTCTCCTGCCCGGAGGAAGGCTCCTGCAAGCTGGAGGACGTTTGGGTTTACGTGAGCCCCAAAAGCCGCGAGGACCGCACCCTGACCTGCCCCAACACGGCGACGCACGGTTGCCTCGACCTTTGGTCGCCGGACCTGTTCGGCGAATTCGCCGGGGTGTGCTCGCACTGCGGACACCACTTCCCCATGGAATTCCAGTGGTATCTGTACAACGTGTTCGATTTCGCCAAGGCCTACGAGTTCAACCGCGAGCTTGAGTCCGGCAACCCTTTGCACTATGAGGGCTTCGATTTGAAGTTGGAGGAGGCCAAGTCCCGCACCGGGCTTGGAAGCTCCTGCATCACCTTCGAAACGCACATCGAAGGCATCAAGACCGTGGTGGCGGTGCTGGTGAGCCCCTTCAGGGGCGGCACGGTGGGCGCGGCGGAAGGGGAAAAGCTCATCCGCGCGGCGGAGCGGGCCATGCTCAAGCGCACGCCTTTCATCATGTACTCCCACGGCACGGCGGGCATCCGCATTCAGGAGGGCACCTGCGGGGTCATCCAGATGCCGCGGGTGACCATGGCCGTGCGCCAGTACATCAACGCCGGCGGGCTGTACCTGGTGCTGTACGACACCAACTCCTACGCCGGGCCTGTGGCCAGCTTTCTGGGCTGCTCGCCGTACCAGTTCGCCGTGCGCTCCTCGAACATCGGCTTCGCCGGTCCCGGCGTCATCCGCGAGACCACGGGCCTGGATGTCCCCCCCCGGTACCACAGGGCTTTCTCGGCCTTGTCGCGGGGGCATATTCAGGGTATCTGGGACAGGCGCGACCTGCGGAAGAACCTGTACCAGGCCTTGCTGACCATGGGCGGCAAGAACCTGTACTATCGATGACACGACAACCTTGAGGTATCACCTTGCTGAACGTTAAAGAGATGCTTGAGGAAATCAACGCCTCGCCGTACGAGGAAATCGAGATCAGAACCCCGCACACCGGCGTGGTTCAGTTCGTTGGCCTGAACGTTGGCGACCGCGTCGTCGGCCCCACGGGCAAATGGCACGAGGTGCCGGGAACCCTGCTGGCCAACCTGACCCGCGAGAAGAACAAGAAGCCCATCTGCGCCACCATGAAAGGCACCGTCGAGGACATCCGCGCCGACCTGGAAGGCCAGTTCGTGGAGGCGGGGGAACGC
>JAVBYL010000093.1 GCA_030824035.1 Humidesulfovibrio sp. | reverse complement strand
GACCGGGATGAGCTGCGAGGGGCCCATGAGGCTGGTCTTGATGTGGGCGTCGCTGTTGCCCTCGGCGTGGCGGAAAGTGTCATCCACAGGCACGAGCTTGGACAGGTGCGCCAGCATGTCGCGGCGCACATCCGGGTCCGCGCCCTCGTTCACCGTAATGCCCGCCGTGGTGTGCGGCGAATACACCAGCACCGCGCCTTCCATAAGCCCGGCCTCGCGCAGGGTTTGGGCCACCAGGGCCGTGATGTCCACGAACTCCTCGCGCCGGGTGGTGAGCACGCCAACCTGCAGCATCATTCCCCCTTGCCGTTCTTCCGGTCTTCGTCGTTCCCCTCGCGCCAGCCGTGGGTGAAGCCGGGATCGTAGAGCCTGGACTGCGAGGCCTGGGCCGGGAGCTCCTGGCCGGGCAGGACGAGGAACACGGTCTGCCGTGTGAAGCCATGCTCCCGCGCGGCCTGGGCCAGGTACTCCAGGCGCGTGCGCACGGTCTCGCCGCCGGGCCAGCCGATCTTGTGGCCCAGCACGACCGTGGTTCCCGGCGGGTAGCCTCCGGCCAGCAGCTCGGCCTGCAGGCGTTCCGGCTCGCCCGCGGAGAGCAGCACGGCCATGGCCGCGCCGTGGGCCGCCAGGCTGGGCAGGGCCTCGGCCTCGGGCACGGGGGTGCGGCCGGAAAGCCTCGTGATGATGAGTGTTTGCGGGCCGCCGGGCACGGTGAAGGAGACCTTGGCCGCCGCCGCGGTGGCAAAGGCGCTGGATACGCCGGGCACAACCTCCCAGCCGATGCCCTCGGCCTCCAGCAGGGCGGCCTGCTCGCGCACGGCGCCGTACAGGGCGGGCTCGCCGGTGTGCACGCGGGCCGCCAGGCCGCCAGCCTTGGCGCAGTCGCGCAACAGGGCGTGGGTTTCCGGCAGGGAGAGTGGGGCGGAGTCGATGACGGGCACGCCGGGCCGGGCATTGGCCAGCACCTCGCGCGGGACGAGGGACCCGGCGTAGACGATGACATCGGCGCTGGCGATGAGCCGCGCGCCCTTCACCGTGATGAGTTCCGGGTCGCCGGGACCGGCGCCGATGAACCAGACTTTTCCCGTGGCGGTGGTATCAGGCACCGGGCCTCCATTTGCGGGTGGAAAAAAGGGGGAGGACCGGCTGGCCCTCCCCCGCGATGGCTTGGGAGACTTAGGCGGAGACTTTGGCGTTGATGGCCTGGCCGATCTTTTTGCCCATCTCGTAGCAGGCGGAGTAGGTGTCGTGGTCCGGGCGGTTTTTCACCTTCACGCCGGGGTCCACCAGCTCCACGCCGATGGCCTGCATCTGCTCGCCCAGGATCTTCACGCATTCCCCGCTCCAACCGAAGGAGCCGAACACCGCGCCGATCTTGTTCTGCGGGCGCAGGCCCTTCACGTAGGTCAGCAGGTCCGCCACCAGGGGCAGAATGCCGTTGTTGTGCGTGGGCGAGCCCACGATGAAGGCGGCGGCGTCGAAGATCTCGCTCATGATGGCGCTGTGGTGGTTGTGCTTCACGCCCATCACCCGCACGCTGATGCCTTCGCTCACCAGTCCGTCGCAAATGGCGCGGGCCATCTTCTCCGTGCTGTGCCACATGGTGTCGAAGGCGATGACGGCCTTCTTGGTGGGCTTTTGCAGGGCGAACTCGCGGTAGCTGTTCAGGGCGAAGGCCACGTCGTCCTTGCCGCGCCACATCAGGCCGTGGTCCGGGCAGAGCATGTCGATGTCCAGGTTCATGCCGGCCAGGGCGTCCAGGGTTTTGAGCACCACGGGTGAGTAGGGCAGCACGATGTTGGCGTAGTAGTCGGCCATCAGGCGCTTCAGGATATTGCGGTCCACCTCGTCGGCAAAGCGCTCGGTGCTGGCCCAGTTCTGGCCGAAGGCATCGGAGCAGAAGGCGATCTTGTCCTCGGGGATGTAGGAAATCATGTTGTCCGGCCAGTGCAGCATGCGCGTTTCGATGAACTGGATGGTGCGCTTGCCGATGCTGATGGACGCTCCCGTGGGCACGACCTCGATGGGCCAGTCCTTGGAGTTGTGGTAATAGGAGCGCAGGGCCTTCTCACCCATGGGCGAGCAGAAGATCTTCTCCGGCTTCAGCCTTGCGACGATCTCGTCCAGGCAGCCCGCGTGGTCCGGCTCCAGGTGGTTCACCACCATGTAGTCGATCTTGGCCTCGCCGCCGCAGGCCTGGGCCACGCCGCACAGCAGCTCGCCCAAAAAGTCGCTTTTCACCGTGTCGATGAGGGTGGTCTTCTCATCGCGCACCAGGAAGGCGTTGTAGGTGGTGCCCCGGGGGGAAAGGGAATAGCCGTGGAAGTCGCGGCTGTCCCAGTCGACGGCGCCGACCCAGAAAATGTCTTTTTTGATCTCAACAGGCTTCATTCGCGTCTCCGTGGAAAAGAGTATGGGAAAAGGCCTCGCCGGGGCGGGGCGACCATTCAGAGGGACTGCATAGTTGGAAACATGGGGAGCGCCCCCTTGTCAAGAAGGCGCTCCCGGATGTTCAGAGGGCTGGTCTTGGCCCGCGCAGGCGCGCAGGCGCGGCTATTCTGGGCTGAAGTTCTCTTTGCTGGCGCCGCAGATGGGGCAGGACCAGGAAGAGGGAACGGCCTCCCATTTGGTGCCGGGCTTCACGTCGTTGTCCGGGTCGCCCTCGGCGGGGTCGTACACGTAGCCGCAGATATTGCACACGTACTTTTGCATCGGTTTGTCTCCTGCGATCGGGTTGGGGCAGCTCACCTCAAGGGTGGAGCCGGGGCCGGCCAAGGGGCGGAAGCACCTTTTGGTGCCGCCGCAAATGGGACACTTCCAGTCGTGGGGGAGATCTTCAAAGCGGGTTCCCGCCGGGATCTTGCCCTTTCGGTCGCCCTTGTCAGGGTTGTAGATGTAGCCGCAGTTGGTGTTCTGGCACTGATACATCTCTTCCGGCTGGGCCATGCGGCGATCCTCCTCCTGGCTGCTTTTTATCGTCCTGGTGGCGGCAAGTCTAGGCGGTGGCCGCCCACAATCCGTGAATGTTGCAATATTCGCGGGCCTTGACGTTTGCGCCGTGGGCGCAGCAGAACTCGGCCTCCGGCGCGTCGCCGGGCTTGAGCACCTTGATATGGAAGACATCGCCCACCTGGAGCTCAATCCACTCAATGTAGTGCTTTTCTTCCATGGGGTGGGCCACACTGCCAACCTTGACCTTGTAGCCGGTGGCGGTCTTCTCGATCACCGGCACGTGTTTTTCCTTGGCGGCGTCCACGGTGTTCTCGGTGATGAGCTTCATGGGCTGACCGCAGCACACCAGATCACCGCCGCCAGCGTGGATTACGGTGACGATGTTTCCACAAAGGTCGCACTTGTAAATCTGTCCGCACTCAACTCCCATAATGCCTCCTGATTGCTGTAGAAAAAGCCTGATCGGCTACCAGTTCTCTTCGGCCAGTTCAAAGTGGGCCTGGGGGTGGTCGCAGGCCGGGCACTTGTTGGGGGCAGCGGCGCCCTGGTGGACGTACCCGCAGTTGCGGCAGCGCCAAGTGACGGCCTTGTCCTTCTTGAACACCGTGCCGCTTTCGATGTTGGCGGCCAGGGCCAGGAAGCGCTTTTCGTGGAAGCGCTCGGCCACGGCGATGGCGTCGAAGATGCACGCGATGTCCGAGAAGCCTTCCTCGCGGGCGATGGCGGCGAACTCGGGGTACATGCTGGTCTGCTCGTGGTTCTCGCCGCCGGCGGATTCCTTCAGGTTCTGCACGGTGGTGCCGATGACGCCGGCCGGGAAGGACGCGGTGACGGAAACCTCGCCGCCCTCAAGCAGCTTGAACAGGCGCTTGGCGTGCTCTTTTTCCTGGTTGGCGGTTTCTTCAAACACGGCGGAAATCTGGACATAGCCCTCGGCTTTGGCCTTGGCCGCAAAATAGGTGTAACGGTTGCGGGCCTGGGACTCACCGGCAAAGGCGGTGAGGATATTGGTTTCGGTGCGGGATCCACGAAGATTCATGCGTATTCTCCTTGACTGGACTGAGCCGGAATGCGCCCGGCTGTTGATAACACTCTTCCTCTACCACATTCCGCGGAGAGCGCCAGAGGAAATGCGGGGGCCTTGAGCCCTGGTCACATTTTGCTGTTGGCGCACATGGGGCAAATGCCCACAAACTCCACGTCGCAGCGCAGGCTGGTGTAGCCCATGGCTTCTTCCGCCGCCAGCGACGGCAGATGAATGGGAGCCATCAAATCCTCCACGCGCCCGCATTCCGAGCAGCGCAAATGGGGGTGCGGCTCCGGCGTGCCGTCGAAACGCTTCTGCGTTCCCGCTCCGCCAAGACGCAGCACAACCCCTCTGCTGCTGAGGAAGTCCAGGTTGCGGTAAACCGTGCCCAGGCTGATGCGCGGCAGGATTCTGCGGACCATGTCGTACACTTCATCCGCGGTGGGGTGCGTCTTCACCTTGCGGAGTTCCGCAAGGATGGTCTCCCTTTGGCGGGACAAACGAACGGTCTTATTGCTCTCTATGGCCATGTTTTACCTCGCTCTACTAAGAAGAATTCCTAATACTGTTTTTAGGCGCAGTCAAGGGAAGAATTTACTCCTGATACTCATTTCCCTGGAAAACACCAGGGCATGGTATTCGAGTCGATGAATTGATAGATTCTGTCTATATGGAGGTGTGTGCCCTTGGCCCGCTGGGGGGCGGGCAAGGCATGTGCGCGGCTAGGGCCGGTGCTCGAGAACTCAGCTGACGAGTTTTTGCAGGGCGGAGACGCCGACTTCCAGCGCCGTCTCGAACTGAATGCCGATCTCGCGGTCGTTTTGCCAGCGGACGTTGGCCGTAAGGTTCTGCAGCAGTCCGCCGTCCTTGGTGTTGTCCATGGAGAAGGTCAGCACCTGATCCTTGGGGGCTCCCAGGGGCTCTTGCAGGCGCAACCGCGCGCCGCCGGCGCTCAGGTCCACCAAGCACGCGGTGAGCCGCCGCCCATTCAAGACGAGGGTGCAGGTCTTGTCGCAGGCATAGGCGCGCAGATGTATGCGCACATAGGCCCGCCGCTCGGTCACGTTCTGCATAGCTCTCCTCCTCAATACATGGGGTACGAGGAAGGGAGTCTAATCCTCGCTGCGGAATTTCTCAACCAGTGTTGCGAGATTTCTTGCTGTTTGGGCAAGTTCGGCGATGTCGTTGCTGGCCTTCTGAACGTCATCGGCCATCTGGCGCGACAGGTCGTTGATTTCGCTCACGTTCATGTTGATCTCGTCGCTGGTGGCGGACTGCTGCTCCGCCGCGGTGGCGATGGAGCGCACCATGTCGGCCATCTGCTCGGAGGCATCCACGATCTGCGTGAGCATGGTGCCCGCCCCGCCCGCCAGCTCGCTGGTCTTGTCCACGCGCTCCTTGGTGGTGTTCATCTGCCGCACGGCGTCTTCGGTGCTGTGCTGAATGTGCAGGATGGCGGCCTCGACCTCCTTGGTGGCGGTCATGGTCTTCTCAGCCAGTTTGCGCACTTCGTCCGCCACCACGGCAAAGCCGCGCCCGGCGTCGCCCGCGCGCGCTGCCTCGATGGCGGCATTGAGCGCCAGCAGGTTGGTCTGGTCGGCGATGTCGTTGATGACGCTCATGACCTGGCCGATGTCCTTGGCGCTGGTGGACAGCTGGCCCAGGGCGGTGGAAAGGTTCTCGGCCGTGCCGGAAACCTGGTTGATCTCGGTGAGGGTGTTCTGCACCGTTTGGCCGCCCTCCCGCGCAAGGCCGCGGGACTTGTTGGAGGCGTCCGCCGTGTCGCTGGCGTTCTTGGCCACCTCAAGCACCGTGGCGTTCATCTCTTCCATGGCCGTGGCCATCTGGGTGGTGCGGTCGGAGGTGGTGTCCATGCCCTGCGTCAGGTGCTGCATCTGCCTGGTCAGGTCGCCGGAGGCCTCCTCCAGGGTCTTGGCCACGGTGGTCACCTCGTTGGCCACGGCCAGCAGGTTCTGCCGGTTGGCCTCGATGCGCTTGCGGGCCTGCTCTTCCTGGGTCAGGTCGATGAGCACGCCGATGGAGCCCACCACCTGACCCTGGGTGTTCTTGAGGGGAGACACCTCCGCGTGCAGGGGGAAGACCACGCCGTCGGCGCGGGTGTAAGTCAGGTTGCCGCTCACGGAGTTGCAGGTCTCGATGGCGCGCTCGGTGATGGTCTTGCGCTTTTCGCCGTAGAAGACGGTGCTGACGCACTGGCCCAGGATGTCCTTCTCCGGCTTGCCCACAATGCCCACCAGGGGCGGGTTGGCGAAGGTGATAATGCCCAGCACGTCGGTGACCATCATGGGCACGATGATGCCTTCCAGCAGGCCCTTGTTGTATTCCAGCTGGTCCTTGATGCGCTCCACCATGCCGCCCAGGTGGGAGGAGAGGTTGGCCAGCTCGTCGTTGCCGGTGACGGTGAACTTGGCGTTCAGGTTGCCGGAGATGACATCATCCGCGCTGCTGGCGATGGACTTGACCCGGCCCAGCACGGCGCGGTCCATGAAGAAATTGAGGGCGAGCACCAGCGCGGCCAAACCGGCCAGGCACAGGGCGGCGGTCATGAACTGGGTCATGTGCAGGGCCGACATCTGCTCGGAGAGGTCCTGGCGCATGATCATGGAACCCAGGATGGGCTTGCTCTTGCCGTGGCAGTGGTGGCAGGCGGGCTCGTTGGGAATGGTCTTCACCTCGGTGAAGAACGGCTTGCCGCCGATGTCCATCAGCTCGGTAATCTCGATCTTGTCCTTCAGGCTCTTTTCCACCATGGCGGCGCAGTCGGCGTGGCCCATCACGTCCTTGGCGGGCTTGCGCTCAAACTCCTTGCGGGTGGAGTAGGTGATGTCCCCGTCGAAGTCGGTCATGAACACTTCGATGTTCTGGTGCTCCTTGGACAGCTCCTCGAAGCGGGCCACCGTGGCCTCGCTGTCGCCCAGGCGCATGGGCTCCTCCACCACCTTGGCTATCATCTGGGCCGAGCGCTGGGCGCTGGCCTCAACTTCGTTCAGAATGGCTTTTTTTTGCCAATGGGAGGTGGCGAGGAACAGGCACAGGAACACGGCCAGGCTCACCAGGCTGGAGAGCAGCAGCACCTTGAGGCGGAGCGAGGCGAAGATTTTGTCCTTGATACTCATCACGGCCTCCTAGTGCGCCCCGCCATAGAGCATGGGCTTGAAGCGGAAGTTGGAAACACGCTCCGAGTTGTGGCACTTCTCGCAATCCTTGACGTTCATGCGGCCCTTGCCCAAAATCTTGTTCTTGGCCCCGCCGGAGTCCACATGCGCCGCGCCGGGGCCGTGGCACACCTCGCAGCCCGCGTGGCCAAGCTCCGGGGTCTTCTCGTAGCTCACAAAGCCGCCGGGCTTGCCGTAGCCGGTGGTGTGGCAGGCATAACATTCCTTGAGCTCTGCCGGGGTGAGCTTCTTGCTCATCACCTTCACGCTCTTGTCAGACTTGGCCTTTTTGGCGAACTTCATGAAGTTGCTGTATTCCTTCTCGTGACAGCCCTCGCACGAGGCGGACCCGACATACTGGCCCTCGCCCTGCGCAAAGCCCGGGGAGAGCATGGCGGTGCACAGGAGCAGGGCGGCAAGGACGGCAACAGCGGGGATTGGCTTGGGCAGCACAGACACCTCCGAAAATAGGAAAACATACTACGTAACTATTGCATATAAGTATTAATGTTGGAAGTGAGCATATGCCCGCACAGCATTAATGTAAAGCCCACAACAAAAGAACGGCAACCATGCGCTGTGCAGGTTGCCGTTCTTCATCGGACAATATTGTGGGAACTTAAGACCTGTTACCAGTTCAGTGGGGCCTTGAAGGACTCGGCCAGTGCTTCCACGGGCGCTGTCATGAGCACAAAGCCCCCGGAGCGCACCGTGAAGTTCTCCCCGCCCACCACGCCCAGGCGCGCGCAGTGCTGCCCGGCGAAGTGCGCCTCGAAGTCCTTGGCCTTCCCGGGCGCCACGCTGACCACCAGGCGGCTGGCGGACTCGCTGTACAGCACCTCCAGGGCGCTGGCGCAGCCGCACTGCGGCACGGCGTCCAGGTCGATCTCCGCGCCGATGCGCCCGCCCAGGCACATCTCGGCCAGGGCCACGCCCAGGCCGCCGTCGGAGCAGTCGTGGCAGGCGGTGACAAGCCCCTTCTGGGTGGCGTCGAAGTACGCGAGGTAGCGGTCCCGCGCGGTCAAGAGGTCCACCTGCGGCACCTGGTCTTGGGCTATGCCCAGCTCGCTGGCCAGCTCGGAGCCGCCCAGTTCCGGCCGGGTGAGGCCCAGAACGTACACGATCTCGCCCTCGTGCTTGAAGTCGGAGGTGACCGCTTTGTTGATGTCCGGCATTTTGGCCATGACGGAGTAGAGCACCGTGGGCGGAATGGAGATTTTAACCCCGCCGCCCTTGTAGTCGTTCTTCATGGAGTCCTTGCCGGACACGCAGGGCACGCCGAAGCCGCGGCAGAAGTGGTCCAGGGCCTCGTTGGCGCGCACCAGCTGGGCCAGCTTGTACTCGCCGTCGGGGGTGGTCTCGCTCTTGACCGGGTCGCACCAGCAGAAGTTGTCGGTGCCGGCCATGAAGCGCAGGTCCGCGCCAACGGCCACGGCCCCGCGCACGGCTTCGTCGATGGCCGCGGCCATCATCCAGTAGGCGTCCAGGTCGCTATATTTGGGGCAAATGCCGTGGGAGAGCACCAGGCCCTCCTCGGTGGCGAAGTCCGGGCGGATGACGGCGGCGTCGGCCGGGCCATCGCGCTTGATGCCCACCAGCGGCTTGATGATGCTTTTGCCCTGCACCTCGTGGTCGTACTGGCGGATGACGTATTCCTTGCTGCAGATGTTGAGCCTGCCCAGCATGCGGTGCAAAAGCCCGGCGTGGTCCACATCGGTGGGCAGCGGGTCGGCCTTGGGCTGCGGGCGCTCCCAGCGGGCGGCGAGCTCCATCTGGGGCAGGCCCTCGTGCAGAAAGTGCATGGAAAGGTGCGTCACGGTCTTGTCGCCGTAGCGCACGTGGAAGGTGCCGGAGTCGGTGTAGGTTCCCAGCGCGGTGCTCTCCACGTCCATCTCGCGGGAGAGGGCCAGGAAGGCCTCCAGCTTGTCCGTCGGCACGGCGCAGGTCATGCGCTCCTGCGCCTCGGAGATGAGGATCTCCCAGGGCTTCAGGCCGTCGTACTTCAGCGGGGCCTTGGAGAGGTCCAGGTCGCAGCCGCCGCAGTCCTGGGCCATCTCGCCCACGGAGGAGGACAGGCCGCCCGCGCCGTTGTCGGTTATGGCGTTGTACAGGCCCAGGTCGCGGGCCCGCATGAGGAAGTCGTACATCTTGCGCTGGGTGATGGGGTCGCCGATCTGCACCGCCGTGGCCGGGCTGCCCTCGTGCAACTCCTCCGAGGAGAAGGTCGCGCCGTGGATGCCGTCCTTGCCGATGCGCCCGCCGCTCATGACGATGTGGTCGCCGGGCAAGGCGCATTTCTCGTGGCTCAGGCGGCCGGCCACCTTCACCGGCATGGTGCCGATGGTTCCGCAGTACACCAGCGGCTTGCCCAGGTAGCGTTCATCGAACACCAGGGAACCATTGACCGTGGGGATGCCGCTCTTGTTGCCGCCGTGCTCCACGCCCTCGCGCACGCCTTCCAGCACGCGGCGAGGGTGCAGCAGCCGGGGCGGCAGCTCGCCCTCATAAAACGGCGAGGCGAAGCAGAACACATCGGTGTTGCACAAGAGGTTGGCGCCCAGGCCCGTGCCCATGGGGTCGCGGTTGACCCCCACGATGCCCGTGAGCGCGCCGCCGTAGGGGTCCAGGGCGGAGGGCGAGTTGTGCGTCTCCACCTTGATGCAGACGTTCATGTTCTCGTTGAAGCGGATGACGCCCGCGTTGTCCTTGAACACGGACAGGCAGAAGTCGTCCTTGCCCTTGGCGGCGCGGATGGCCTTGGTGCTGCCCTGGATGCAGGTTTTGAAGAGGCTGGAGATGGTGCGGCGGCTGCCGGTCTCCGTGTCCTCGTAGTCGATGTTGGCGGTGAAGATCTTGTGCTTGCAGTGCTCGCTCCATGTCTGGGCCAGCACCTCCACCTCGGCGTCGGTGGGGTTTTCCACCTGGGCGGGAATGAGCCCGGCGGCCTTGCGGGCGGCGCGGGTGGCGGGGTCCTTGAAGTAGTCCACGATGGTGCGCAGTTCGCCCAGGGAGAGGGCCAGGGTGTTGGCCCGGCTGAAGGCCATGAGCTCGTCGTCGGTCATGGTGGTCAGCGGGATCACCGCCACTTCATCGCTGGCCTGGCCGGTAACGCGCGCGGCCTTGGCCTCGAAGCCCGGCGCGGCGGCCCACTGGGCGGCGGATTTGTACTCGAAGCGCTGGATGAGCTCGTTGGCCAGCAGATCGCGCGCGATGTGCAGCACGGTCTTCTCGTCCAGGGTCTCGCCCGGCTGGGCACGCAGCAGGTACTGCACGCTGGTGTACACGGAAAGGTTCGTGGCGGCGGCCTTGGAAAGCCCAAGCACCAGGGCGATGGTCTCCTTGGCGGTGCGCGCCTCGTTGTCCGTCACACCGGGGCGGAAGCCCACCTCCAGGGCCCAGTCGAAGGCGCCGGTTTGCGCCGGGGCCAGGGGAGCCAGGGAAATCTCGTGCAGAACCGGGTCGTGCAGGGCTCCTGCCGCCAGCACGGCCTGGGCCTGGGCCTGGTCGATGCCCTCCACCGTGTACACGCGGACAATGCCCACGCCGGCCAGGGTCAGGGCCAGCTCGCCCTTGATCTTGCGGGCCACACGCTCGCCAACCACATCGCGCACATGGGACTTGAGCCCCACCTCAAAACGCAAAAGCATAGGATGCACTCCTTGGAAATGTCTTGCTTCGGGGTGTCGCAAACACGGCCCCCGGTCAAGGTATTTTTCGCGGCCCTCAGCCCTCGGAGAGGGCATCCCCACCGGTTTTCTTGGATGCGTAGGCCAGCCTGTCCACCCGGCCCAGCAGGGTTTCCGGGGTGTCGCCCTCCACCAGCATGGAAACGCCGATGCTGGCGGTGACCAGCCCCTGGAACTCTGCGCGGATGTCGGCCAGGATGCGCTCGGCGATGGCGCGCAGGCGCTCCTGCGTCACCTCCGTGACGATGACGGCGAACTCGTCGCCGCCGTAGCGGCAGGGGTAGTCCATGCCCTGGCGCACCACGCGCAAAAGCAGCCCGCCCACCTGCTTGAGGATGGCGTCCCCGGCCAGGTGGCCCTTTTCGTCGTTCACGGCCTTGAAACGGTCAAGGTCGCAGAAAATCATGCCTAGGCTGCGGCCGGTGCGGCGGCTGCGCGTCACCTCCCGCTCCAGGGTGGTGTGGAACTGATAGTGGTTGAACAGCCCGGTGAGGCTGTCGAACAGGGCGCGCATCTTGAGCTTGGCCTCCAGGCGGCGCAGCTGGGTCATGTCGCGCCCGACGGCCAGATACTCGCGCGCCGCCCCAGCCTTGCCCCCAAGGGGGGCCAGGGAGAACTCGTAGGGCAGCTCCGAGTCGCCGGGGGTTTTCAGCACGCCCTCCAGGGGAGCGCCCGCCAAGGGGGCCTCGACCGGGGTGGCACTGTCGCTTCTGGCGCCGGAGAGGATCTCCGCGCTCCAGTCCGCCACGGAGCCTGGGCCGGGGCTGAAGCGCTTGAAGAAGTCCTGCCCGACCATGTCCAGCTCCTGCCGGGAGCAGAACCGCACGATGCCGTCCGCATCCAGGGTGAGCACCAGCTCCTGCATGGAACCCACCAGGCGCTCCAGCATGTCCTTGCGGCGCATGGTCTGCACCTCTATTTCGCTCAGCTCGCGCAGGTCTTCCAGCAGCACCAGCACGCCGGGGCCCGCCGTGTCGTTCTCCTTGGTCTCGGCCACGCGGTGGGCCGAGAGGTACAGGCAGGCGTCCGTCTTCGTGCCGTCCGGTCCTGGCAGCTGCAGGTAGGCGATGCGCCCGAAGTGGCTGCGGCCCGCGTCGGCCAGGAAGCTTTCCATGTCGGCCACGGTGCCCAGGGGCATGCTCTGGGCCAGCAGGGCGGTCATGCCTTGGCCCTTGGCCGGGCCGTCGAGGGCAAGGATATCGGCAAAGCGTTGGTTGGCCTCGGCCACCAGGCCCGAGCCGTCCAGCCGCGCCACGCCGATGGGGATTTTGTCGAAGGCCAGGGCCTTCTCCTCCAGCACGGCCTGGCGGGCGCAGTAATATTCGAACCCCTGGCTGAGGAAGCGCAGGTACAGGGTCAGGTTGTCCAGCTCCTCCTGGGGCATGCCCGCCTCGTCCAGGCGCAGCTCGCCCAGGCGCTTGCCAGAGCTGGTGAGCTCCAGCCCCTTGCGCTTGATGCGCCAGGGCAGGCGGCCCTCGGTGTAGGTCCCGGGGTCGTGCTCCATGCTGCCTTGGGGCGTCAGGTGGAACAGGCTGTAAGTGTCGCCGTGGGGCGAGCGGAGCGCCAGGTCCCAGGACTTTACGTCCCAGTTGAGCTTGATGTGCTTGCCCACCACGTTGGCCACGGAGCCAAGCCCCCCCTCGGCGGTGAACAGGTCCATGCTGAGGAAGCAGTAGCCCTGCATGAGCTTGACGGAATGGCGGTAATAGGCGCGCTTGCCGTCGCCCTCGCCAATGCCCAGGGAGTCGAGCATGGAGCGGAACTTTTCCAGGCACTCGCTGCGCAGGGCGTCCACCTCGCGCTCGCCCAGGCCCAGAATGCCGCGCAGCAGCACTTCGAACTGCACCACGCTGAACGGCCCGGAGCTGTGCCCCAGCTCCATCTCGGACCACTGGGTGGCCAGCACCACCGCCTGGGTCAGGGGGTCGAGGTCGGTGAGGCTGTCCACGGCGTGATGCTGGCGGATGCTCTGGCACATCACCGCCGGAATGCCCCAGCGGGTGAGCAGCATTTGCGAAAGGGCCGCGTGGTGCATGCCCCAGGCGTTCTCCTCCCGCTCCAGCTGCCCCGCCGCCAGCACGGTGATGCGGTCCTTCTGGTCCGGGTTGGGCAGCAGGTCCTTGGCGGCGCAGCGCAGGAACAGCAGGCTCACGTCCTTGAGCAGGGCGCACAGGTAGGCCTGGTCGGCCTGGCGCGGGCACAGGCGGCTGGCCAGCATCTCCGCGGCGATGGCCGACCAGACGATGAGCCGCCAGTCGGGGTAGAAATCGTAGTGGCAATCGGGGAAGCCGCTCTCCAGGTCCTTGTGCAGGGTCATGGAGACGGCGATCTTGAGGATTTCGCGGCTGCCCAGCACCAGGGCGGCGCGGGAGAGATCCGTGACCTTTTGCGGCAGGCTGTAGAAGGCGGAGTTGACGAGATTGAGGACCGTGGTGGCCAGGGCCGGGTCCATGCGCAGGGTCTCGGCCAGAACGTCGAAGTCCGGCTCCGGTTTCACGGCCTCCTGCATCAGGCGCAGCATGACCGGAGACAACGAGAGCTTTTGCAGGAGGTGGGGCGAGTTGAGCAGCATGTTCTCGGCCATATCCGGCCCCCCGGGTCCGTTTCTTACTTGCGTCTGGAGAGCACGTACCCCGCGGCCTGGGCGAGCACTTCGCGCTCCAGGCACTCGGGCAATGCCGAGAGGGAGCGCACGGCGACGCCGACGTAGTCCGCCGCCGCCTCGCGCGTCTTCTCCGCAAGGCCATTTTCCCTTATGGCAGCCAGTATGCCTTCGGCGTCATGGGGGGTCAATCGTTTTTCCTTCAGCGCGGCCAACACGCCATCGGCCTCCGCCTTGCCCAGGCTCTCCAGGTGCAGGATGAGCGGCAGGGTCATCTTGCCCTCGCGCAGGTCGCCGCCGATGGGCTTGCCGGTCTCGTCCTCGTTCACGGTGTAGTCGATGGCATCGTCCACCAGCTGGAAGGCAATGCCCAGGTTGAGGCCGTAGGCCCCGGCGGCGTCCTCCACGGCGCGGTCGCCGCTGGCCAGGGCCGCGCCCAGGCGGCAGGCGGTCTCGATGAGCCGGGCGGTCTTGCCGATGATGATGTCCATGTAGGGGCCGCGCTCCGCCGTGGGGTTGGCGGTGTGGGCCAGCTCCAAAATTTCGCCGTTGGCCGTGGCCATGATGCCCTGGGCGAGCAGCGAGTTCAGGCGCGGGATGTCGTACTCCGCGCCCAGCTTGTTGGCCAGGGCCAGCAGCACGTCGCCCGCCAGGATGGCCTCGGTGGTGCCGAAGCGCACATGGGCGGCGGGCTTGCCGCGCCGGAGCTCGGCATCGTCCAGAACGTCATCGTGCAGCAGGGTGGCGGAGTGCAGCATCTCCACGGCGCAGGCGATGGCCGTGACGTTGTCGGCCTTGTGGCCCAGGGCGCGGGCCATGAGGATGGCCAGCATGGGGCGGATGCGCTTGCCGCCGGAGAGCAGCGTGTGGCGCGCCACCTCGCGCACCAGGCCGTCGAGCTTGTCGGCCTCGGCGGCCAGGAAGGCGTTGATTCCGGGCAACTCCCGGTCGAAATAGGCGCGCAGTTCGTTCATTGCTTGGTCCGTGTCCTGTGCTGTTGGGGAGCCTACTGCTCCGGATTGCTGAAAAGAGCCGCCGTGGCCTGGCCCAGGGCCGCCAGGGCTCCGGGCAGGTCCCAGTCGCGCGGGGGGCGGGCTCCCACGGCGTTGGACACAGTGCGCAGCTCGGCAAAGGGCACCTCGGCCAGGGCGCAGCCAAACGCCAGGGCAAAGCCCTCCATGTTCTCCAGCCCGGCCTGGTGGCGGGCGTGCAGGGCCTCGGCGCGCTCGGCGTCGGCGGTAACGCCGCTCACCGTGAGGCTTTTGACGAGGCCGTGGTCTTCGGTGCCGGGCCTTGGGGCCAGGCCCATGCGCCGCAGGTTGGCCTCGCTGTCCCAAGCGGTGCGGTCCCAAATGCGGCGGTCGCCCACGCGGCCCAGGGCAAAGCCCAGGGCTCCGGCGTCGGCGCTGGTCCAGCCGGAGGCCAGCAGGCCGTACTCCGGCCAAATCTCCTCGTCCACCAGCCAGGCGGAGCCCAGGGGGTGGCGGGCAAGGTCAAAGCTGCCGGCAACGCCCAGGTTGAGCACGCCGCTGAGGTTCTTGCGGGCCAGGGCCTGTCCCAGCACCAGCCCGGCGTTGACCACGCCCACGCCCGTGGTGGCGGCCAGCACCTCGCGCCCCTGGAACTGGAAGGGCACAAAGGTTCCCTGGGAGTGCACCCATTCGCTCCCAAGGGCGGAGGACATTTCCCGCGCGGTGGCGGTGAGGATGAGCAGCATGATGATACCCCCCGTTCGTTTACAGCCGCCAGAAGCGGTAGCCGGCGGCCTCCGCCTCGGCCGGGTCGAAGAAGCCCTTCACATCCAGCAACAGGGGGCTTTGCGGGGTGCGGAACCAATGGCGGATGCCCTCAAGGGTGAGGGCGTTGAAGTCCTTGTGGGCCACGGCCAGGATGACGGCCTCCAGGTCGCGCAGCTCTTCCAGTGGGGAGAGCTCGATGCCGTACTCGTGGCGGGCCTCGTCGGGGTCGGCCTGGGGGTCGTGGGTGATGACCGTGACGCCGTATTCCTCCAGCTCGCGCACCACGTCGATGACGCGGGTGTTGCGCAGGTCGGGCACGTTTTCCTTGAAGGTGAAGCCCAGGATGCCCACGCGGGCGCCCTTGACCTTCACATCACCCGCGATGAGGCGCTTGACGCAGGCCTCGGCGATGAACTTGCCCATGCCGTCGTTGATGGTGCGCCCGGCCAGGATGACCTGGGGCTGCAGGCCCAGGCTCTGGGCCTTGAAGGTGAGGTAGTACGGGTCCACGCCGATGCAGTGGCCGCCCACCAGGCCCGGGCGGAAGGGCAGGAAGTTCCACTTGGTGCCCGCGGCCTCCAGCACCTCCAGGGTGTCGATGCCCATGCGGTCGAAGATCAGCGCCAGCTCGTTCATCAGGGCGATGTTCAGGTCGCGCTGGGTGTTCTCGATGACCTTGGCGGCCTCGGCCACCTTGATGGACGAGGCGCGGAAGATGCCCGCCGTGACCACGGCGCCGTACATGGCGGCCAGCAGGTCGGCGCAGGCTTGGTTTTGCCCGGCCACAACCTTGACGATGGTGGCCAGGGTGTGGGCGCGGTCGCCGGGGTTGATGCGCTCAGGCGAGTAGCCCACGAAGAAGTCGTGCCCGCAGCTGAGGCCGGACTGGGCCTCCAGGATGGGCACGCAGACGTCCTCGGTGAGGCCGGGGTACACGGTGGACTCGTAGCAGACGATGGCCCCGGGGGCGAGGTTGGCCCCGACGGTGCGGCTGGCCCCGGTGACGGGCCGGAGGTCCGGGCTGCGGTGCGCGTCGATGGGCGTGGGCACGGCCACGATGACCACGGCGGCCTCGCGCAGGCGCGCGGGATCGCAGGTGTAGGCCACGGTGGCGGCCTTCAGGTCGTCCGGCAGCACCTCGCCGGTGCGGTCGGTCCCGGCGGCCAGCTCGGCCACGCGCTTTTCGGAAATATCAAAGCCGATGACGCTGAAGTGGCGCGAAAGGGCCACGGCCAGGGGCAGGCCCACGTAGCCCAGGCCCACCACGGCGATGGGCGCGCGTCCGCTTTTCAGGTCTTCAAAAGTGGTAGTAAACGCCATCCGTCATCCTTCTTTTCACGGCCAGGGGGTGCGGCTTGCGGGTGGACAACCCGCCACGCGGCGGATACAAGGCCCGCATGAACCTCGACTGGTCGCTATTTTTCGTCGCTCTGGGCCTGGCCTTCCTGCTGGAGGGGCTGCCCTATTTCATCCTGGCCGAGCGCATGCCCGCCATTTTGCTTACCCTTGCCAGCCGTCCGGCCCGCTCGCTGCGGGTTTTGGGCCTCACCACCATGATCCTCGGGGTGCTGCTCGTGGCGCTCGGCAGGTCGTTCTAGCCCTTCTCTCTACTCCTCGGAGGCTGTTTCCGGCCCCGCTTTTTCTGCCACATGCAGGTACACGATGCCAGATAGCATGGCAACGTGAAACACGCGCGCGTACCCGGCGTCCAGCAGCTCGCGGGCCAGGGTGCGCTCGTCGGGAAAGTCGCGGATGGTGTCGGCCAGGTAGCGGTAGGCCGAGCGGTCGCCGGAGATGAGCTTGCCCAGGGTGGGCAGCACGCTGTCCAGGTAGAAGTTGTACAGCCCGCCCCAAACCTTGCGCTTGGCCGTGCCGAACTCCAGAATGCAGAAGCGCCCGCCGGGCCGCAGCACGCGCAGCACCTCGGCGTGGGCCTCCGGCCTGGGCCGGATGTTGCGGATGCCGAAGGCGATGGTGGCGGCGTCGACGCTTTCATCGGGCAGGGGCAGGGCGCGGCCATCCCCCTGGATGGGGAAGATGCGGTCTTCCAGGCCCTTCAGCTTGCCCTGGCCGCGCTGGAGCATGGGCAGGGAAAAGTCCACCGCGGCCACCCGCACGGAAGGGTACTGGCGGGTGAGCGCCAGGGCCACGTCCAGGGTTCCGGCCGCCAGGTCGAGCACGGTGCCGCCGCTGCCGCCGGTGGGGCGCGGGCGGGCGGCGCGGGCCAGGCGCCAGCGCCAGTAGATGTCCATGCCCAGGCTCAGGGAGTGGTTCAGAAAGTCGTACCAGCCGGCGATGCGGCCGAACATGGCCGCCACCTGCTTTCCGTGCAGCCGGTCGCGCTGGCTGTCGTGCTCTGGGGGCTTGGGGGCGTGGTCGTATGCCATGGGCTAGTCGGCCTTGTCCTTTTTCTTGGGTGCGGGCTTGGGCTCCGTTGCCGGGAGCTTGCCTCTGCCCGCGCTCACGGTCTTCAGGATCTCATCGTAGATCTCCGCAAAATGCTCGGCGAAGTTGGCCGGGGAAATGCGGCCCACCTCGATGAACTTGACCACGATTTCCTTGGCCACCTGTAGGGTCTGCTTTTCCAGGGAATCCATAACGCCACCCAGGTGTTGTCCGGGCCGGGCCCGGAGCTGTGACGGGAAACCCCGCCCGGTGGGAAATGGCCGTGACCGCACCATGCGGAGACCCCGGGCGGGAAAAGGAAAGAAACGGTGAAGCCCCTCCCCTTTTGTTTGCGGGTACCCTAGCACGCCTGCCCCTGCCTCGTCGAGTGCGCGGGGGCCCCTCCGCCCGCTGCCCGGCGGTACGCCACGGGGAAGCATGCGTAGTTGCGCCTGGCGGGTTTTTCAGCCTATTGACCGGGAGCGCGCCCGCCGTGCCGCCCCCGCCCCCGCTGGCGCGGAGCACGCGGCGGACGCCAAATTTCCCCTGCGATGGTGTACACATGCCCGATAAGATTCTGTTTGTGGAAGGCGCGGCCAACCCCCTGGGCAAGCTGCGCGATGAGCTTTCCAAGCGCTTTGCCCTCACCGCCGTGGTGGGGGTGGACGAGGCCCAGGCGGCCCTCCGCGCCGATGGCCCCTTCGCCGTGGTGCTGGCCGACTACAAAATGCCCAAGAAGGACGGCCTGGTGCTGTTCCAGGCGCTCAAGAGCGTCCACCCCGCCACGGTGCGCATGCTCCAGATTTCTTACGGAGACCTGGACACCGCCGTGGCCGCCATGGCCGACGACCTCGTGTTCCGCTTCCTCGTCAAGCCGCTTTCCGTAGACGTCATGGCGCGGCACCTGGCCGCCGGGCTGGCCCAGCACCGCCTGCAAACCGCCGAGGAACGCTTCCTGCGCGAGACCATGCACGGGGCCATTCAGGCCCTCACCGATGTGCTGAGCCTGGCCAATCCGGCCGCCTTCGGCCGCGCCCAGCGCATCCGAGGCCTGGTGCAGCGCGTGGCCGGGGTGGTGCCCATCCCCAACTTCTGGGAGGTGGACATGGCGGCCATGCTCTCGCACATCGGCTGCGTTTCCCTACCGGTGGAGGTGCTGGACAAGATCGCCACGGGCCAGGACTTCAGCGTTCCGGAGCGCAAGCTTTTCGAGAGCCACCCCACCGTGGGCGCGGGCCTGCTGGCCCACATCCCGCGCATGGAGGGCGTGGCCGAGATCATCCGCCTGCAGCACGCCCCCCTCGACCCGGCCTCCCCCCTGGGCGCGCGCGTGCTCAAGGTGGTGCTGGACTACGACATGCTGGCCCACAAAGGCCTGCCCGCCGTGGAGATCTTCAAGCGCATGCGCTCCATCGGCGGGGCCTACGAGCCGCAGCTGCTGGCCGCCCTGGA
>JAVBYL010000031.1 GCA_030824035.1 Humidesulfovibrio sp. | reverse complement strand
TGCCGCAGCCGCACAAAGGGCCTATTCGCAATGGCGTCCAGGGTGGCGAAGAGCGTCTTGTCCACAAAATTGCCGAACAGCGCCAAATCGGCCTCGCAGCGCTCGCGGGCGTGCCGCACCAGATGCTTCACCATGGCCTCGGCCAGGTCCATGTCGTCGGCCAGGTCGGCGAAGGCCATCTCCGGCTCCACCATCCAGAACTCGGCGGCGTGCTTGGGGGTATTGGAGTTCTCCGCCCGGAAGGTGGGGCCGAAGGTGTACACGTCGCCCAGGGCCAGGGCCATGAGCTCGGCCTCCAACTGGCCGGAAACCGTGAGCCCGGCAGTTCTGCCGAAGAACTCGGCGTCCCGCCTAACCTCTGGCGCAAGAGCGGCGGCGGCCTCGGCCTCCAGGTTGCTCACGCGGAACATCTCGCCCGCGCCCTCGCAGTCCGATCCGGTGAGGATGGGCGCGTGCACGTGGAAAAACCCGCGTTGGCGGAAAAAGTCATGCACGGCCAGCGCCATTTCCGAGCGCACGCGCAGCAGGGCTCCGTACTTGTTGGTGCGCGGGCGCAGATGCGCGATGGTGCGCAGGTACTCGTCGGAGTGGCGCTTTTTCTGGAGCGGGTAGCTCTCGGGGTCGGCCTCGCCATACACGGTGAGGGTGCTGGCGCGCACCTCCCACTTTTGCCCAGAGGCTGGCGAGGCGACCAGCTCGCCCTCCACGGCCACCGCGGCTCCTGTGGCCAGGCGCGCAAGCTGCGCCGCCAGCTCCGGGGTGTGGTCCACCACCACCTGCACATTGGCCAGGCACGAGCCGTCGTTCAGCTCCAGGAAGGAAAAGCCCTTGGAGTCGCGCCGGGTGCGCACCCAACCCTTGAGCAGGATGGCGCCGCCATCAAGGCTCGACAGAACCTCGTTCACTCGTGTCCGCCGCATGGAAGCCTCCACAACGCTGAGGGGGGTCTAGTTCTTGGCCGGCAGCAGGGACTCGCGCCACCAGAATTCGCGCAGGCGGCCGTCTTCGGTGAAGCGCGCCACAGCATAGGCCAGGGACCCGGCCTCCGTGCCCATGAGGTACACTTCCAGCTGCATGTCCTCGCCCTTGCGGCGCTCGGCCTTCCAAATCTCGCGTACCACGCGGCGCAGTGCCTCGCCCACTGGGGGGGCGCTTTCCAGCCGCACGCGCACGATGGGTGCGACAAGCGGGCGCAACGGATCGGAACGCCTGGACAGCACGGTGTAGGTGACGACCTCTGCGGCCTCTTCAGCGGGCGGTTTGCTGGCAATGGGCGCGGGCTGCTTGATGGCGGTGGGCGCGGGCTGCTTGATGGCGGTGGGCGCGGGCGTGGGTGCTGGCGAGGCGGCCGGAGCCGTTGAATTCGCCGAGGAATGCGCCGGAGTGTGCACCGAGGCATGGGGAAGCGCGGATATCGGCGCAGGCGCTGGTTTGTCCGCCGAGGACTTCTCCTTGGCTTTTCCCGTGGCTTTGGCCTTTTCCGGGACCTTGGTTTTTTCCGGGGCCACGGCCTTTTCGGCGAGCTTTTCCACCGCCGTGTCCACGTCCTTGTCGGCAATCTTCTCAGGTGACTTGTCGGCTGCCTTGCCGGGTGTCTTGTCGACTGCCTTGTCGGCAACCTTGCCCGTAGCGCTCTCCTTGCTGATCGAGGCGTATTCCTTTTCCGTCAGCAGGTACTTGTCGCGGCTGTAGCCCAGGGCCGTGGAAAGGCTGCGCACCTTCTCATCAGGGGCGAACACGGCGTAGAAGCCGTCCTCCTGAAAATCCACCCGCACGCGCTGGCCGGGGCGCAGCAAGGTCACGAACTCAGATTCCTTGGTGCGCTTGGCGCGGATGGCCAAATCCCGGTCCGGCACGCGGATTTCGCCAAAGGGCTTGGGGCTGGGAGCGGGTTTGGCCACCGGGGCGGGCTTGGCAACAGGAGCAGGCTTGGCCTTGGCAACCGGCTTCTCTGCCACGTTGGCCTTGCCGGCAAGCTTGGCGGTGTCGGCGGGCTTGGTGTTGTCGGCAAGCTTGGGGTTGTCGGCAAGCTTGGGGTTGTCGGCTGACGCTGCAACGGCATCAGGCTCTGTCTTCGGCTCAGCAACTATCTTCGACGCGGATTTGACCGCGACATCGCGCTTGGACGGAAGCTCAGCCTTGGGCTGCTCTTCGCCTTGGTGGCTCTCCGCCGCCTTGGAGTGCTCCTTGGTCACCTCCATGGGCTGCATGGGGGCACGGACCGAGGACGGTGTCGGCCGGGGCAGGTCGAGGGCTCCGGCAAGGCGCAGCTGGTTGAGCGGCACATAGCCCCAGGCCTTGGACTCGGCGCGCTTGTTCTCGGTGGGGCTGAACACCGCCACCCAGCCGTTGGCCTCAAAGTCCACGCGCACGAGCTGCCCAGCCTTGAGCGTACGCACCGTGGTCGACTTGGCGTCGGGGTTTTCCCGCACCGGCAGGGCCTTGGTCGCCACACGCAAACGCCCCCACGCGGGGTCCTGGGCCAGGGAGGAACCCGCGCCCAAAAGAACGGCGCAGGTCAACACAATGATGCAAAGCAGGGAGTTGCGCATATTATTTGGTACGGCCTTCAAGCTCGCGCACAACACGGTCGGTGATGTCCACCGAGGCCTTGTCCACGTAGCCCACCACGTTGGGGTCGATGAGGATGAGGGCATAACCGCCCTTCTTTCCGATCTCCTCCAGCACGGACTCGGCCCGGCGCATGACGTAATGCAGCAGGCGGGTCTCCTCGGCGCGGATTTCGCGGGCGTTCTCCGCCAGCAGGGCCTCGTGCTGAACAGCTTTACGACGCAAAGCATCCTCGCGGCGCGCGCGGTCCTGGCCGGTGGCGGCGTCCGCCTCCTTGCGCAGGGCGGTCAGCTGCGCGGCGCTCTCACGGGCCATGCGCTCCTTGTCCTGTACGTACCGGGCAAGGTCGGCCTTGGCGGTCTGCCCCAGGCGGGTCTCGTTGACCACGCGCTGCGGGTTCACATAGCCGATCTTCTGCTCCGCCCTGGCGGGGGCGGGCAGGCACAGCACCAGGGCAAGCATGGCCGCCGCAAAAGTAAGAGGAACGATTCTGCGCTGTATCATGAGGCCGTAATACATCCGAGCCTTGAGCTTGTCGAGTGCCGGCAGGCTTCTTCCCGGTGTTCAGGGCAAGTTCTACAGCATGTTCACCGGGTCGAGGTCGAGCTCCAGGCGCAGGTGCTCCGGCGCCACGGGGTCGCGGGCGATGGCCGCGAACAGGGTGCGGATGGGCTGCCAGGAGGAGCACTTGAGCAGGCAGTTGTAGCGCTTGCGGTTGCGCAGACGGCCAAGGGGGGCCGGGGCTGGCCCGAGCACGTCCACGCCCAGGGGGCGCGCCGCCTCGCGCAGGGCCCTGCCCAGGGCGGTGAGTGCCTGGGCTGCGTCGGCCCAGTCCGCCGGGTGGGAAAGGCGCAGGAGCGCCAGCTTGCGGAACGGCGGGTAGCCGAAGCGCTCGCGTTGGGCTATCTCGCGCTCAAAAAAGCCTTGATAGTCCGCACTGAGGACAAAATTCCAGAACGGATGCTGCGGGTTGCGCGTTTGGATGAACACGCGCCCCGGCCTGTCGCCCCGGCCCGCCCGGCCGGAAACCTGCACCAGCAGCTGAAAGGTGCGCTCCGCGGCCCGGTAGTCCGGCAGGTTGAGGCCCATGTCCGCGTTGGCCACGATGACCAGCGTCACGCCTGGAAAGTGGTGGCCCTTGGACAGCATCTGCGTGCCCACCAGCACCTGCGCCTCCCCGGCGGAGAACCGGCGCAGGATGTCCTCCAGGCTTTCCTGCCTGCGGGCGCTGTCGCGGTCCATGCGCAGCACAGGAACCTCGTGCCCCAGGGTGCGCAGGAAGTATTCCTCCAGCCGCTCCGTGCCCTCGCCCATGGGCACAAAGGTGGTGCAGCCGCACTTGCCGCAGGTGAGCGGGTACGGATGGCTGAAGCCGCAGTAATGGCACACCAGGCGCTCGCGCAGCTTGTGGTAGGTCATGCCCACTTGGCACTCCGGGCACTGCACCACCTGCTCGCAGGCCATGCAGTACATCACCGGAGCATAACCACGTCGGTTGAGCATGACGATGGCCTGGTCGCCCGCCTCTATGGTGGCCTTGAGCGCCTCCAGGGAGTCCGGACCAAAGGGTTCGTCCGGGTTTTTCAGGGCGCTGATGTCCACCAGCCGCACCTCCGGCATGGGCCGGCAGCCCACGCGGCGCGTCAGGGTGTGCAGGGGCAGCGCGCCAGCCCCGGCGGCGTGGAAGGACTTCAGGTCCGGCGTGGCCGAGCCGAGCACCAGCAGCCCGCCGGAGCGCTGGATGCGCGAATAGGCCAGCTCCTTGGCGTGGTAGGGCAGGCGCTCCTCCTGCTTGTACGACTCGTCGTGCTCCTCATCCAGCACCACCATGCCCAGGGTGCGCACGGGCAGGAACAGCGCCGAGCGCGTGCCCACCACAACAACGGGCCCCTTGGCCGCGCCCACGCGGCGGAAGGTGTCCTCGCGCCGGGCCGGGGTTTGGTAGCCGTGGGAAAAATAGGCCTCGGCCCCAGGCAGCGCCGCCTTCACCTGCCGCCAAAGCTGGCAGGCCAGGGCCACCTCCGGGGCAAGCAGGATGGCCGAGCGACCGTCGGCCAGACACTGGCGGGCCAGTTCCAGATACACATGGGTCTTGCCGCTGCCGGTGATGCCGTGGACAAGGGCCATTTCCGCCTCGGCGGAGCGCAGCTTGGGCAGCAGCGCGTCCAGGGCGGACTGTTGCTCATCCGTCGCGGTCAGCCCGCCCTCGGGCAGGGCGCAGCCTGGTTCCACCGGCCCCACAGGCACCGGGATGCCCTCCTCCGCGTCCACCGGGGTGTCATCGGGCGGCTCGCCCAGGCGCACCAGGCCAGCCTTGGCCAACTTCTTAAGCGCCAAGCTGCCCGGCTCGCCAAACACGGCCCGCACAGCGCCCAGGGTCATGGCCCCGGAGTCGAACAGGCGCTCCAGCAGCCGCAGCTGCTGCACGGCGTTGGGCCGCACCGGCCAGGGCGGGTCCGCCGCCAGCATCACGTAAAGATCCTCGGCCTGCCTTTTGGCGCTCATGCGCACGCGCATGCGGCCCTCGGCCCAGAGCGCGGCCAAAAGTTCCAGCCGATCCGTCGGCAGTGATTGCAGGGCCTTGGGAGCCAGGGTGGGCTTGAAGTCCTTGTGCTCCACGGAAAGCTGCACCTGGGCGGTGCGCAGGCCGCGCGGCAGAATGACCTCGAGGATGCGGCCAGGGTGGGCCATGTGGCGGGAGGCCAGCTCCCGCACCAGGGCCAGGAGTCCGGCGTCGAGCAGGGGCTCCTGCTCCAGGGGCCACACCAGGGGCTTGAGTTCCACGCCCTCAGGCGGCGCGGCGCAGGGCTCCTGCAATATGCCCACGCGCAGGCCGCGCCCAAGGGGAACCAGCACGCGCAGGCCCGGCACAGGCGCCGGGAACCAGTCCGGGCACGCGTAGGTGAGGGCCGCGTAAGGCGGGCTCGCCAGCCAGACCTGCCAGGGGGTGCTCATGGGCACGCTCCCGCTCCGGGCTCCTTGGCGCCGGGGCGGTCCTCGGAGTGGTTCACTTGCCCTTGCAGGGCACGAGTTCCTGGATGCGCTTGACGAGATCGTCGTGCAGATCCTCATCGTGCAGGGCGAAGTAGATGTTGGCGGTGAGGTATTCCACCCAGTCGCCCGCATCAAAACGCTGCCCGCGCAGCTTCACGGCCAGCAGGCGGTTGCGGTCGGCCAGGCCTTGCAGGGCGTCGGTGAGCTGGAGCTCGCCGCCCACGCCGGGCTCCAGCTTTTCCAGGTAGTCGAAAATTTCCGGCGTCAGCACATAGCGGCCCACGATGGCAAGCCGGGAGGGAGCCGTGCCGAGGGCGGGCTTCTCCACCAGGTTGCGTACGCGGTACACGCCGGGCATGTATTCCTCGCCCTGGATGATGCCGTAACGGTCCACCTTGTTCTCCGGAACCTCGATGACGCCAACCACGGCCATGTTCTCGGTCCTGGCCACATCAAGCAGCTGCTTGATGCCCGGATGCATGCCGAACATGAGGTCGTCGCCCACCATGACGGCGAAGGGTTCGTCTTTGCAGACCTCGCGCGCGCAGAGCACGGCGTGCCCCAGGCCCAGCTGCACCTTTTGCCGCACGGAGATGATGTTCACCATCTCGGCGACATCGCGCACCTCCTTGAGCAGCTCGGTCTTGCCCTTGCGCTCCAGCAGGTTTTCCAGCGTCAGGTTGTGGTCGAAGTGGTCCTCGATGATGGTCTTGTTCTGGCTGGTGACGAGCACCACGGTGTCGATGCCGGCGGCCTGGGCCTCCTCCACCACATACTGCACCACGGGCTTTTTGAAGATGGGCAGCATCTCCTTGGGGATGTTCTTGGTGGCGGGCAGCGAACGCGTTCCCCATCCGGCAACGGGAATGACGACCTTCTTGACTTCCATGACTGTTCTCCTTGCTCTCGCCCCGCTCCGCCCTGGGGCTAGCGGAGCGTACGCTCCAAGAGGCCCGCCAGATCCGCGGCGTATTGCTCCACCTTGCCCGTATCCTCGCCCTCCACCATCACCCGGGCCTTGGGCTCCGTGCCGGAATAGCGCAGCAGCACACGGCCACGGCCCCTCAGTTCGGCCTCCACCTGGGCCACGGCCCGGCCGATCTCCGGCACGTCCTCAAAGGGCACCTTCTTTTCCACCAGCACGTTCACCAGCACCTGCGGGAAGGGCTCAATGAGGTGCGCCAGTTCGGAAAGAGGCTTGTTCTTCAGGCACATTATGCGCAAAAGTTGCAGAGCCGCAAGGGTTCCATCGCCCGTGGTGCCGTGCTCCATGAAGATGAGGTGGCCGGACTGCTCACCGCCGAGCATGGCGCCTTCCCGGCGCATGGCCTCCACCACGTAGCGGTCGCCCACGGGGGTGCGCAGCAGCCTGCCGCCCTGCCCCTGCATGAACACTTCCAGCGCCATGTTGCTCATCACCGTGGCCACCAGGGTTTTGCCCGGCAGCTTGCCCTGCTCCAGCAGGTCCTGGGCGCAGAGGGCCATGATCTGGTCGCCGTCGAGCACCGTGCCGCGCTCGTCCACCACGATGAGCCTGTCGGCATCGCCGTCCAGGGCCAGGCCGATGTCCGCGCCCTCCTCCCGCACGATGCGCGAGACGACCTCCGGGTGCAGGGAGCCGCATTTCTCGTTGATGTTTATGCCGTTGGGCTCCACGCCCACGCGCACCACCTTGGCGCCGAGTTCCTCGAACACCTGGGGAGCGCCGCCGTAGGCCGCGCCGTTGGCGCAATCGAGCACGATCTTCATGCCCGAGAGGGTCATCTCGCGCGGGAAGGTGTGCTGCAGATACACGATGTAGCGGCCCCAGCTGTCCACGATGCGCTTGGCGCGGCCCACGCGGTCCGGGGCGGGGAAGTCCCACTCCGGGTTCTTGGCCAGCACCAGCTTGGCGATCTTGTTCTCCACCTCGTCCGGCAGCTTGAATCCGTCGCGGTCGAAGAACTTGATGCCGTTGTCGTGGAAGGGGTTGTGCGAGGCGGAGATGACCACGCCAAGGTCGGCGCGCATGTTCCGCGTCAGAAAGCTGATGGCCGGGGTGGGCATGGGCCCCACGAGGTACACATCCATGCCGATGGCGCAGAACCCGCTGGTGAGGGCTGTCTCGTACACGTAGCCGGAAAGCCGCGTGTCCTTGCCGATGATGACGCGGTGCCTGCCGGAGCCGTTGCGGAACAGCTGTCCGGCGGCCATGCCAAGGCGCAGGGCAACCTCTGGGGTCATAGGATATTCGTTCACCAGGCCGCGAAGGCCATCGGTGCCAAAAAGCTTGTCACGCATCGAGATTGGACTCCTTGCTCAGGCGGCGGGCCGCCACATGATCATTTTTTGCGCAGGCGCACGTCAACGGTGGTCGAGGGGCGCTCCAACACCTTGAACCCCTCGGGAACGGAGACCTCGTAGCCCACGGCGTACTTGCCGGGCCCCAGCCCGGAGGCGACGCGGGCAGTGGCCGAAAGCCCCTTGATCTCGCGCCCGGCCTCGGCATCGCGCAGTTGCGAAAGCGGGCCTTCGACGTTCAGGCGCAGGTACTTCGGCGCGGCGGTAACGGCAAGATCGTCGGGGGGCTTCACGTGCAACGGCACGCGCACCCAGGCGGTCTTCATATCCTGGCCAAAGCGCAGGCTTACGCGAACCTGCCCAGGATTGGCCTCGACGCCTTCCGCCAGCTTGATGGGAACGTCCTCGCTCCACTGGGTGCGGGCGTCTTCAAAATCGTTCTGCACAACAACGCGCACCTGGGTCATCTGGCGCACCAGGCGCTCGGCCCCGCGCACCTCGACAACCTCCGGCTGGGTTTTGATCTCCAGCAGGCGGTGGTCCGGCTGCAGAGTTCCGCGCCACTCGGCCACCACGGGCACTTCTTTTTTGGCGATGCTGTCCACGGACAGGATGAGCCGCGAGGGCTTCACCTCCACCACCTCGTAGGCCATGGACAGGGGGATGCGCTCGCGGTCGATGTCCACAAGGTTCTCGCCCACCTTGAGCTTGCTCACGTCCAGGGAATACGTCCACTTGCGGCGGTCCAGGGAGCGCACCAGGCCCTTGGGCCCGCGCACGCGCACTTCGATCTTGCTGATGAGCCCCTTGCGGATGGTGAGCCCTTCGGGCGCGTTGGTCATCTCAACGCTCATGTCCACCCAGGTTTCGACCTTTTCCCGGCCCGTGATGAGGTACCAGGTGAGCACGGCCAGGGCCAGGGCGATGAATATGTCCTTCCAGTTCCTCAGCACGGCTAACGCTCCAGCGCGTTCTTGATGACGCGGCGCAAACGCACTTCATTAAGCGAGGTGGTGAGCCGCCCGTTCATGGCGAAGGAGACCGTTCCGCGCTCCTCGCTGACCACGATGGCCAGGGCGTCGGCTTCCTCGCTGATGCCCAGGGCCGCGCGGTGGCGCGTGCCGAAAACGCTCTGGGCCTTGAGCTTGGACGACAGCGGCAGGATGCACCCGGCGGCGGCGATGCGCCCGCGGCGGATGATCACCGCGCCATCGTGCAGGGGGGTGTCCACCTGAAAGATGGTCATGAGCAGACCCTTGGTGATGATGGCGTCCAGGGGCACGCCGCGTTCGATAACATCGCCCAGGGGCACGTGCCGTTCAATGACGACCAGCGCGCCGACCTTGACCTTGGCCAGGGCCATGACGGCCTGGGCGAGATCCTCGACGACCTCGTCGGCCAGCTGCGGCTTTTTCCAAAACCGCCCCGCGCCCATCTGGGCCAGGGCCTTGCGCAGGTCGGCCTGGAACAGGATGATGACGATGAGCACGATGGAGGCAAGAAAGTTGGTCAGCAGCCAGTTGAGGGTGTACAGCCCCAGCTCGTTGGACAGGTAGTACACCAGCAGCACCAGCACCAGGCCGTAGATGACGGCCATGGCGCGCGTGCCGCGCACCAGGTGGATGATGTAGGCATAGATGCCCGCCACCAGCAGTATGTCCAGGGCCTCACGCCAGGCCACATTGAATGCCAAAAGCGATTCCATCATGCCCCTTCAGCTCATGGCCGTTGCCACAATGGCCGCCTGCCGCGCCTGGGCCACCTCGTGCACGCGGTGCACCAGCACGCCACGGGCCACAAGCAGCCCCGTGGCCACGGCGGTGGCGGTCTGCCTTTCCCCGGACTCGAGCCCGAGGAGCTTGCCCCAAAGCGACTTGTTGGACAAGCCCATGTACACGGGGCGCCCCAAACGGCCAAAGCGCTCCACACCTTTCAATATGGCCAAATTGTGCTCAAGAAGTTTGCCGAAACCGATGCCGGGGTCAAGCACGATGTTGGCCTCCGGCAGGCCACGGGCGGTCAAAAAGGCCAGGCGCTCCTCAAAAAACGCCAGAATGTCGTCCACCACATCGCCATAGCGCGGGTCGCGCTGCATGGCGCCGGGCCGCCCCAGGCTGTGCATCAGCACGTAGCCGGGCCGTTCTCCGGCCAGCACATCGGCCAGGCCCGGGTCGAAGCGGCAGGCGGAGATATCATTGACGATGGACGCGCCGGCGGCGAGCGCCTCGGCGGCGACCTTGGCCTTGTAGGTATCCACGGCCAAAACGGGAAAATTGCCCCGGAGGCCGGGGATGCTTTGCTGCGCGGTGCGGGAAAGCTCGCGGATGACGGGGACCACGCGGGAGAGTTCCTCGGCTTCGGGCACCTCCGCCGCGCCGGGGCGGGTGCTCTCCCCGCCCACGTCCAGGATGTGCGCGCCCTCCTCGCTCAGGCTGCGGCCACGGTCCACCGCCGCTTCGAGGTCGCCGTAGCGGCCGCCGTCATAAAAGGAATCCGGCGTGACATTGATGATGCCCGCCAAAAGAAAGGGGGCAGGGCCGAGCACCCTGCCCCCGGAGATGGTCCATGTCGCCCCGCCGATCATTCCTCGTCCCGAGGGGGCTTTTTAGCGAGGGGCTTGGGCTCGGGGGGAGCCTCCTCCAGCTTGAACTCGCCTGTGGCGTCGCCCGCGGCGGAGTCGGCCACCGGGTGCGTATCGCCGAACTTGCGGCTCATGTCCTCGTAGGCCTTGGCCGCACGGCGCACACTGCCTTCCTCAACCTGGGGCGGCAGGGTCTCGCCCTGCATCAGCAGATCGATCTCGGTGCCGCTCAGGCTCTCGCGCTCAAGCAACGCCTCGGCGATCTTGTGCAAGGAGTCCATGTTCTCGGTAAGCAGCTTCTTGGCGCGCTGGTAGCCATCGTCAACAAAGCGGCGGATCTCCGCGTCGATGAGGCGCGCGGTGTCGTCGCTGTAGTCCTTGTGCTGCATGAAGTCACGGCCCAGGAACACTTGCTGGCCGTCGTCGCCGTAGCTCATGGGGCCGAACTTGTCGCTCATGCCCCACTGGCACACCATGTTGCGGGCCATCTTGGTGGCGCGCTGAATGTCGTTGCTGGCGCCGGTGGTCAGCTGGTTCAGCACCAGCTCCTCGGCCACGCGGCCGCCGAAGAACATGGCCAGCGTGTTCTCAAGATAGGTGCGCGAGTAGTTGTGGCGGTCGTCCACGGGCAGCTGCTGGGTCAGGCCCAGGGCCATGCCGCGCGGGATGATGGTCACCTTGTGCACGGGGTCCGTGCCGGGGATGAGCTTGGCCACCAGGGCGTGCCCGGCCTCGTGGTAGGCCGTGGTCTTCTTCTCCTCGTCGGAGAGGATGATGCTGCGGCGCTCCTTGCCCATGAGCACCTTGTCCTTGGCCTCCTCGAAGTCGGTCATGTTCACGTGGTCCTTGCCCATCTTGGCGGCGTGCAGGGCGGCCTCGTTGACGAGGTTTTCCAGGTCCGCGCCGGAAAAGCCCGGTGTGCCGCGCGCCAAAACGTCCAGGTCGACTTCCTCGGCCAGGGGGCTCTTGCGCGTGTGCACGCCCAGAATGCGCTTGCGTCCGCGCACGTCCGGTGTGGGCACAACAACCTGGCGGTCAAAGCGGCCAGGGCGCAGCAGCGCCGGGTCCAGCACGTCGGGGCGGTTGGTGGCGGCGATGAGGATGACGCCCTCGTTGGACTCGAAGCCGTCCATTTCCACCAGCAGCTGGTTGAGGGTCTGCTCGCGCTCGTCGTGGCCGCCGCCCATGCCGGTGCCGCGCTGTCTGCCCACGGCGTCGATTTCGTCGATGAAGATGAGGCAGGGGGCGTTCTTCTTGCCCTGCACGAACAGGTCGCGCACACGGGCGGCGCCAACGCCCACAAACATTTCCACAAAGTCCGAGCCGGAAATGGAGAAGAAGGGCACGCCGGCCTCGCCCGCAACGGCGCGCGCAAGCAGCGTTTTACCCGTGCCCGGAGGGCCGACAAGCAGCACGCCCTTGGGTATGCGTCCACCCAGGCGGGTGAATTTCTTGGGTTCGCGCAGGAAATCGACGATCTCGGAGAGTTCCTCCTTGGCCTCGTCAACACCGGCCACGTCGTCAAAGGTCACCTTCTGGGTGTCCTCGCTCAGCAGCCTGGCCTTGGAGCGGCCAAAGCTCATGGCTCCCTTGCCGCCCGCGCCGCCGCCCTGCATCTGGCGCATAAAGAAGATCCACACGCCGATGAGCAGCAGCATGGGGAACCAGGACACGAGCAGAGTCATGTACCAGGGGGATTCCTCAGGCGGCTCGGCCGTCACTTGGATTTTGCTGCCCACAAGGGAGGGAACGAGGTTCGGGTCGTCCGGGGCAAAGGTGACAAAGCGCTTGTCGCCGGCCATGACGCCGGTGATTTTTTGGCCCTGGATCTTCACCGACACAACCTCTCCGTCCTTCACCTTTGTGACGAAGTCGCTATAGGTCAGCTTGAGCTGCGGAACAGGCTGCTGGCTGAAGAGGTTGAACAGGACGACCATAACCAGGGAGATGGTCGCCCAAATGAGAAGATTCTTTGTAAAGCTGTTCAAGAGGGAGACCTCCGATAGGGGGCACGACGGATTGCGGACAGGGCTCGGCGGGGGTCACATGCCCCGCCCACGGCCCAACCGGGGAAACACTGCGTCACAAGATAAGGCATAGCTCCGAAAAAGCAAGTACCTGGGTTGCGCCCCATTGCGCTTGCGCACGGCGGCCGAAACGGCTATCAATTGCCTCGCGCAAAATCAGGAAGCGTGTCGTCACCGGTGTGGCGCCTGGACTTCAAATCCAGTGTGACGTCGAGAGATGTCAGGTAGGTTCGACTCCTATACGCTTCCGCCATCCGCGCAGCCCGCCCACGCACCGCCTCCTCGCCTGCCACCACTCCCCGGTTGGTTCTTTTCGTTCTCGCGCCGCGCCTCTCCTTCCTTGTTTTGCACAAATTTCACCAGCAGTTTCCGGCTCCTCTCATTATTCTTCAGCCAACCGTCAGCTAGCCGACGGTTTCTGTCTGATATCCTCGCCTATGCTCCGCGTCGTCCTGGCAGCTGGCGCAGCTGCCGCTCACAGAACCCCCTAACGCGGAGGCCGCCATGCTGAAAGAACGCAAAGAACTGAACATCGACGACTTGACCATTTGGGACGATGCCAAAGAGATGCTGGCCAAGGCCAAGGCCGAGGGCATAGCCACCGCCTGGGACCGCCTGCAGGACCAGACCCCGCACTGCCACTTCTGCGAGCTGGGAACCACCTGCCGCAACTGCACCATGGGCCCCTGCCGCATCAGCAGCAGGCCGGGCAGCAAGATGCGCCTCGGCGTGTGCGGCGCGGACGAGCACGTCATCGTGGCCCGCAACTTCGGGCGCTTTGTGGCCGGTGGCGCGGCTGGCCACTCCGATCACGGTCGCGACCTCATCGAGGTGCTGGAGGCCATTGTGGAGGGCCACACGGAGGATTACGCCATCCGCGACGAGGCCAAGCTGCTGCGCCTGGCGGCGGAACTCGGCGTCTGCACCGAGGGCCGCGCGCTCATGGATGTCGCCCGCGACCTCATGGACATCTGCTACGCCGACTTCGGCAGCCGCAAGGCCGGGCTGGCGTTTCTTTCCCGCGTGCCGCAACAGCGCAAGGACATCTGGGCCAACCTCGGCATCACCCCGCGCGGTGTGGACCGCGAGATCGCGGAGATGATGCACCGCACCCACATGGGCTGCGACAACGACGCGCCCAACACCATGCTGCACGCCGCGCGCACGGCCCTGGCCGATGGCTGGGGCGGGTCCATGATCGGCACGGAGCTTTCCGACGTGATCTTCGGCACGCCGACCCCGCGCCGCTCCACCACCAACCTCGCCACCATCAAGAAGGACATGGTCAACATCCTGGTGCACGGCCATAACCCCGTGGTGTCGGAGATGATCCTCGCCGCCGCGCGCGACCCGGAACTCGTCCAGAAGGCCCAGGCCCTGGGCGCCACCGGCATCAACGTGGTGGGCTTGTGCTGCACCGGCAACGAGCTGCTCATGCGCCAGGGCATCCCCATGGCGGGCAACCACCTCATGACCGAGCTGGCCATCATCACCGGCGCGGTGGAGGCCATCATTGTGGATTACCAGTGCATCATGCCCAGCCTGGTGCAGATTTCCCACTGCTATCACACCAAGTTCTTCGACACAGCGCAAAAGGCCCGCTTCACCGGGGCCCTCCACTACGACATCCACCCGCACAACGCCCTGGCCCTGGCCAAGGAGATCGTCGGGATCGCCGTGGAGGGCTACGCCAAGCGCGACCCCGCCCGCGTGAACATCCCCGGCGAGCCCGTGGACATCATGACCGGCTTCAGCAACGAGGCGGTCATCAGCGCCCTGGGCGGCAGCCTCACCCCGCTTATTGATGCCATAAAAGCCGGGAGCATCCGTGGCGCTGTGGGCATCGTTGGCTGCAACAACCCGAAGTTCCAGCAGGACTCCATGAACGTGGGCCTGGCCAAGGAACTCATCAAACGTGACATCCTGGTGCTCGTCACCGGCTGCGTGACCACCGCAGCGGGCAAGGCGGGCCTGCTGGTGCCGGAGGGAGCGGACATGGCTGGCCCGGGCCTCAAGGCCGTGTGCAACGCCCTGGGCATTCCGCCTGTGCTGCACTACGGCAGCTGCGTGGACAACTCGCGCATCCTCCAGCTCTGCGCCGCCCTGGCGGGTGAGCTCGGCGTGGACATCAGCGACCTGCCCGTGGGCGCGAGCTCGCCGGAATGGTACTCGGAAAAGGCCGCCGCCATCGGCCTGTACGCCGTGGCCAGCGGCATTTACACCCACCTGGGCCACCCGCCGCACATCCTGGGCTCCAGCGTCGTCACCGATCTGGCCGTCAACGGCCTGGAAGACCTCGTGGGCGCAACCTTCGTCATCGAGCCCGACCCGGTCAAGGCCGCCGAGCTCTTCGACGCGCGCATCAGCATGAAGCGGCTGGCCCTGGGCCTCTCCGCCTAGCTCCTTCCCTGGCCAGGGCGGGCGGGATGAAACGTACGCCCCTTTCCTGCCCGCTTCCGGCCAGTCAGGATAACGTCCACCAGGACAACGGTCCGAAGGACCATGCCCGGCCAGGCCCCCCCCTGGCCGGGCAACCCAATAGGCCCGAGCAAAACAATGGGCCTGAGCAAGCCCGGCCCGACGCGCGGGCCAAGCGAGGACAGCATGAAGATCGCATTCGCAGGCAAAGGCGGCGCGGGCAAAACCACCATCACGGCCTGGCTGGCCGACCACCTGGCCAGGCGCGGCGAAAACGTGTGGCTGGTGGATGCGGACACGGCCCTGTCGCTTGGGCAGGCCTCCGGCCTCGACCCGGCGGACCTGCCCGTGCCCCTGGCCGCCCGCGAGGACCTCATCCGCGAGCGCATCGGCAAAGGGTACATGAGCCTTAACCCCGATGTTTCCGACCTGCCCATGCTGCTCTCCGTTCCGCTGCCCCTGGGCGGGCCCACGGCGGACGGCACGGCGGACGGCACGGCGCCGGGGCAGAAGCGCCTGCTGGTCATGGGCACGGTGCCGGGAGCCGCCGGGGGCTGCGCCTGCGCCGCCAACACGCTGCTCAAGGCCGTGCTGGCTCATCTCATAGTTGATGGAAGCGGCACCACGCCCCAGGACGGCAGACGCGCCAATGGCAAGCGCGATTGGGTACTGGTGGACATGGAGGCCGGGGTGGAGCACCTGGGCCGTGGCACCGTGCAGAGCGTGGACGCGCTGGTGGTGGTCAGCGAGCCAAGCCTGCGAGCGCTCTCGACCGGGGCGGAGGTGGCCCGCCTGGCGCGGGAGCTGGGCATTTCGCGGCAGGTGCTGGCCCTCAACCGCGCGCAGGAAGACGACGCGCCGCCCAATCTGCCCGGCCTTGCAGGCCTGCCCACGCAGGGGCAGGACATTCTGCGCGTGCCCATGCTGCAGGGCCTGCTGCGCAGGCAGCTCACAAGCGGTTCTGTATTGGGCCTGCCGGAGGACGCGCTCATCGACGCCTTCTGCGCCAAACTGGTGGAGGCGCTGGCCGCACCGGACCGCCAAACACGCACAGCCTGAGCCTGTACCAATTTACCCGGCCACGTTCTTGAGGTATGCGTGCAGGCCAGGGCCGAGCACGTTCTGGCCAATAACGTTCTGGCCAGGCCAAGGAGAAGCAGCGCCATGATGCACGCCGACATCGACTTTCTGCGGGAATTGAACAAGCCGGGGCGCGAGGAGCTGGCACGGGCCTTCCTGCCGCACACCTACGCCAAAAAGAGCCTGATGTTCAGCCCCCGCGACGAGCGCGACGCCGTTTTCATCATCACCAAAGGCCGCGCCCGCGTGTACCTGGCCTACGAGGACAAAGAATTCACCCTGGCCATCCTGGAACGCGGCGATGTGTACAGCACGCACACCAGGGCCTACGTGGCCGCCCTGCAGGACACAACCATAATGAGCGCGGAGACGGTCCACATCCACCGCCAGCTCCTGCGCATCCCGGAGTTCACCGGAACCATGGTGCGCGTGCTGGGCGAGGTGCTGCGCCACTCCATCAGCATCATCGACAACCTGGCCTTCCGCGATGTGGAAAAGCGCCTGCGCAGCTTTCTGGCCTTCGAGTGCTCCCGCGCTGGCGCGGACCAGCCCGGCGGCGGCACGCTGCTGGACCTGGGCCTCACCACCGAGCACCTGGCAAGCCTGCTGGGCACCACGCGGCAAACCCTCTCCACCATCCTGAACACGCTCTCCCGCTCCGGCCTGCTGGAAATGCGCGGCCGTGGGGTGTTCTTTGTGCCCGCTGTAGAAGCCCTGGACGAGGAGCGTCCCGCCGGGTAGCATGGCGTGAGCGCGGCCGCCTCACGCAGTAGGGGCCCCACCGCGCGCCTCCCGCCACCGCAACCTTCAGGAGTCCCTGTGCACATCTGGGTCGATGCCGACGCCTGCCCCACCCCCATCAAGGACATCCTGCTGCGGGCGGCCATGCGCCTCAAAATTTCCCTCACCCTCGTGGCCAACAAGGCCCTCACCGTGCCCACCTCGCCCTTCCTGGCCACCATGCGCGTGGGCAAGGGGTTCGATGTGGTGGATGAGACCATCGCCGGGCTTGTGCAACCGGGCGACCTCGTCATCACGGCGGACATCCCCCTGGCGGCCAGCATCATCGGAAAAGGCGCCACGGGGTTGAACCCTCGCGGCGAGCTGTACACCACGGAGAACATCGGCTCGCGCCTGACCATGCGCAACATGCTGGACGAGCTGCGCAGCACCGGGGTGATGACCGGCGGCCCGGCCCCCCTCAGCCTGGCGGACCGCAACGCCTTCGCCGCACAGCTGGACCGCTTCCTCAATCAACGTGAGCACATCTGAGCAAGGAATTTTGGCCCCAGGCAAAAAAACGCTTGCAAACGAGCTGCGGTTTCGTTAGACAAGCTCTCCCAACGGGCGATTAACTCAGCGGTTAGAGTGCCACCTTCACACGGTGGAAGTCCCGAGTTCAAATCCCGGATCGCCCACCACGAGAAATCGGCCCCGCTTGTCGGGGCCTTTTTCATTTCAACGCCTTGGAGCCCCCATGCGCATTGTGCTGTTCCAGCCGGAGATACCGCCCAACACCGGGAACATCGCCCGGCTATGCGCCGCCACGGGCACTCCCCTGGCCCTCATCGAGCCCCTGGGCTTCAAGATCGACGACAAGCACCTGAAGCGCGCCGGGCTGGACTACTGGCCCAGCGTGGATCTCAGCGTCCACCCCGACTGGGAGGCCTTCCTGGCCGCCACCGCTGTCGAGCGCGTGGTACTCACCAGCGCGCGCGGCGGCGCGCCCCTGCACGCCTTCGCCTTCCAGCCCGGCGATACCTTGGTGTTCGGCCCGGAAACCCGTGGCCTGCCGGACTTTCTGCACCAGCTGTACCCCAGCCGCGTGCGCATCCCCATCACGGACAAGGTGCGCAGCCTGAACCTCTCCACGGCGGCGGGCATAGTGCTGTACGAGGCCCTGCGCCAAACGGACGGCCTCGCCGGACTGTAAGCCCGCGCACTTGGCCGATTACATGGCCGATTACATGGCCCGGTCGCCACAGCCGCCTCCGGGGCCTTGCGCACAATGCGCCCTGCGGCTACAACTCTGCCCAACACAAGATTTGTAAGGAGCGCCCATGCGACTGCTCATCACCGGCGGCTGCGGCTTCATCGGCACCAATTTTCTCTACCTGATGCGCCAGCGCCATCCGGATTGGTTCATCGTCAACATGGATAAGCTGACCTACGCGGGCAACCTGGGCAACCTGCGCAGCCTGGAGGCGGAGGCTGGCGGCAGCTACACCTTCGTCCACGGCGACATCGGCGACCGCGAGCTCGTCACCGGCCTCATCGCCCGGCACGCGTTCGACGCCATCGTGAACTTCGCGGCGGAGTCCCACGTGGACCGCTCCATCGACGACCCTGCCCCCTTCGTTGTCACCAACGTGCTGGGCGCGCAGAACATCCTCGACTGCGCCCGGCGCGCCGGGATCAAGCGCGTGGTGCATGTTTCCACGGACGAAGTGTACGGAACCCTGGGCCCCGAGGGCCAGTTCCACGAGACCACGCCCCTGGCGCCCAACAGCCCGTACTCCGCCTCCAAGGCCGGGGCGGACATGCTGGCCCGGGCCTACCACGAGACCTACGGGCAGGACATCGTCATCACCCGCTGCTCCAACAACTATGGCCCGTACCAATTCCCGGAGAAGCTCATCCCGCTCATGTTCACCAAGGCCACCAGGGGCGAGCCCCTGCCCGTGTACGGCGACGGCATGAACGTGCGCGACTGGATCTACGTGGACGACCACTGCCTGGGCGTGGAGCTGGCCCTGCTGAAAGGGCGCGCGGGCGCTGTGTACAACTTCGGCGGCGCGGCGGAGATGCCCAACATAGAGGTTGTGCGCACCATCCTGCGCCTCACCGGGCGTGACGACTCGCTCATTCGCTACGTCACCGACAGGCCCGGCCACGACCGCCGCTACGCCATGAACTTCGAGCTGGCCGCAAAAGAGCTCGGCTTCGCGCCCAGCGTCACCTTCGCACAGGGCATGGAGCGCACCATCGGCTGGTACAAGGCCAATGCGGCCTGGCTGGCGGAGGTGCAGAGCGGTGCGTACCTCGCGTTCATGGACACCTGGTACAAGGAGCGCGCATGAGCCTGCCGCCTTCCACCATGTCGGACGACCCCACGCAGCCTTCCAAGCTGCCGGAAAAAGCCCTTGTGCTGGGCGGGCTGAACGGCCTGCTGGGCCGCGGCATCACCGCCGCCCTGACCAAGGCGGGGGTGGAGGTCATGGCCGTGTCCTCGGCGCAGCTGGACTACTTCGACGCCGACGCCCTGGACGATTTTTTGGACGAGCATGAGCCGGACTGCCTCATCAACGCCGTGGGCTACACCCAGGTGGACCAGGCCGAGGACGCGCCCGAGGACGCCTATCGTCTCAACGCCGCCCTGCCCGCGCTGCTGGGCGAGCTGGCCGTGGATTTCGGCATCCGCCTTGTGCACTTCTCCACCGATTTCGT